>JBDSFA010000040.1:0-11438 GCA_039919785.1 Dokdonella sp.
ATACCCGACATGCGGTGGGCGATGTCATGGGGCGGCTGCATTCGCACGTCCGCACCCAGGAGCCCGTCGGACGTTGGTGGTCGAGGCGAAAAGCCGGCTACGCGAGGACAGATTTTCGACGATTCGCCGGCCCATAGTGGTTCTATGGGCCAGGAAGCGGCGGAAATATGGACCGCCTAGACGGGTTTGCAGCCCGGCCATCCAACGTCCGACGGACTCTACTCTCCTGTCGCGTGTCCCTACGCCATCGACACCGCGCGGGCAGGCGCGGCCAAGGAGCTTGCAGTGCACTACGTCCCATCCCGATTCCGCCAATCCGCATTGGCGGCCGCTTTGCTGTTTGCGCTCGCGCCGGCTTACGCCGACGAGGCGCCCAGCGATCTCGACACCGTCGTCGTCACCGCCACCCGCACCGATCAGACCGAAGCAAACACGCTTTCCGCAATCACCATCATCAATCGCGTGGACATCGAGCGCTTGCAGCCACTTTCGCTGCAGGATCTTCTTCGCGGAACACCTGGTCTTTCAATCGCCAACAACGGCGGTCCGGGCAAGAACACATCCTTGTTCCTGCGCGGTACCGAATCAGGTCACGTGCTCGTGCTCATCGATGGCGTCAAGATCGGATCGGCAACTGTCGGTCTTCCGGCGATCCAGGATATTCCGGTCGACCAGATCGAACGCATCGAAATTGTGCGCGGGCCGTTTTCCAGCCTGTACGGTTCCGAGGCGATCGGCGGCGTGATCCAGATCTTCACGCGTCGCGCGCAAGGCACGTTTGAACCCAATTTCAGCGTTGGCGTGGGCAGCTATGGCGAAGCGCGCGGCGATGTCGGCGTCGCCGGCAAGGGTGAGCAGGGCTGGTATTCGGCGCAGCTCGCGCACGAGAACACTGACGGCATCAATTCCTGTCGCGGCAAACCATTTCCCGACGGCGCCGGCTGCTACGTCGACGAGCCCGATCGCGATGGCTATCGCACTACATCGCTGAGCCTGCAGGGCGGTTATCGTTTCAACGAAGCCTGGGATGCTGATGCGCACTTGCTGCGCACGAATGGATACACGGAGGTCGACGGCTCATTCACGAACCAGGCCGATACCGAACAGCATGTCGCCGGTGCGCGCCTGCGTTTCCACCCGAGCGATAAACTCACCTTGACGTTGAATGCGGGTCAGAGCGCCGACCTCAGCGAGAACTTCGAGAACGGTGTCTACGTGAGCACGTTCAACACGCACCGCGACCTCGGTTCGCTGCAGGGTGACTATGGCATTGCCGGCGGATTGTTGACGCTCGGCTACGACTGGCAGCGCGATCGCGTCGACAGCGACACCGAATATACCGAAAGCCGGCGCATCGACGATGCGCTGTTCGCCCAATGGCAACAGACGTTCGGTTCGCAATCTCTGCAGGCGAGCGCGCGCCACGACGACAACAGTCAGTTCGGCGGCAAGACCACCGGCAGCCTGCTCTGGGGCTGGCAATTGAGCAGTGCGTTGCGCCTCACTGCAAGCGCGGGCACCGCGTACAAGGCGCCGACCTTCAATGACCTGTACTACCCCGACTTCGGCAATGCGAACCTGCGCCCGGAGAATTCGCGCAGCTTTGAACTTGGCCTGCGCGGGACGCCCGGCTGGGGCAAGTGGTCGCTGAATGCGTTCGAGAACCAGGTCGACGACCTGATTGCCTATGACGCAGCGCTGTTTGCGCCGGGCAATGTCTCGCGCGCACGCATCCGCGGTGTCGAAGCGGTTGCAACAACCACGCTGGCGCAATGGGATGTCGCCGCGACGGCAGCCTGGCTCGACCCGCGCAACGAAAGCGACGATGCCAATCATGGCAACTTGCTCGCGCGGCGCGCGCGCGACAGCGTGCGTGTGGATGCCGATCGGCATTTCGGAGCACTCAGCACCGGCGCCAGCGTTTATGTTGTCGACAAGCGTTACGACGATCTCGGCAACACGCGCGAGCTCGGCGGCTATGCGCTGACCGACCTGCGCGTGGCTTACGCCCTCAGCGCTGCGTGGAAATTGCAACTGAGCGCGAACAACGTGTTCGACAGGCACTACGAAACCGCGGCGTTCTACAACCAGCCCGGTCGCAACTTTCTGCTGACGGCCAGCTGGCGACCGAGCTCACATTGAATTGAAAGCGCCTGAATGTTCTGAAGGAATTCCTTCTCCCGCTGGCGGGAGAAGGTGCCGAACGCGGATGAGGGTGGCGCGGCGCGACATTTTCGCTGCGGGCTCTCACCCCCGGCCAGCGGGAGGGGTCAGTGCTGACCCAAAGAAGTTTCCGCGATGAGATCCATGTCAATTGTGCGTCAATCGTGCTGTTCGCTAAACTGGTTGCAATCACGATCGCGCACGGGATTTGACCATCCCTGATTCCTGGTCATTTGAATTTCCCTGCCGGCAACGACATGTGCCTCAGTCGTGAACGTCTCGGCCTGACCGAGGAAGAAGATCATCTTGCCCTGAACGCGGGCGCTAGCCGATGAGCAACGCGCACACCTGTCCTGCCTTGCTTGTTTCCGCGCCTGCGTCGGGACAGGGCAAGACCAGTGTCACCGCCGCACTTGCGCGCTGGCACGCACGCCAGGGTCGGCGCGTGCACGTGTTCAAGACCGGTCCGGATTTCCTCGATCCCATGGTGCTCGAACGCGCGAGCGGCCGTCCCGTGCACCAACTGGATTTGTGGATGAACGGCGTGGAGGACGTGCGTTCACGCCTGTTCGCTGCAGCGGCTGACGCCGATCTGATTCTCATCGAAGGCGTGATGGGTTTGTTCGACGGATCTCCGTCGACCGCCGATCTTGCGCAGCAGCTGAAGATCCCGGTGCTTGCGGTCATCGATGGTTCGGCGATGGCGCAAACCTTCGGTGCCATTGCGAGCGGTCTTGCCCACTATCGCGATGGCCTGCATCTGCACGGCGTCGCCGCCAATCGCATCGGCGGCGCCTATCACGCGCAACTTCTGCGCGACAGCTTGCCCGCTGAACTGCGCTGGCTCGGCGCGTTGCCGCGCGACGCGGCGCTGACGTTGCCGGAGCGGCATCTGGGCCTTGTCGGTGCGCACGAACTTGATGACATCGAGGCGCGTCTCGATGCCCTGGCCGATGCGTGGGCGACGCACGCCGATGCGAGCTTGCCGCCGCCCGTACGCTTCGATGCGGTCGCAACGACACCCGTCCCGCGCCTTCTTCAGGGCGTGCGCATCGCGATAGCACGCGATGCCGCGTTCTGCTTCCTTTATCCGGCCAACCTCGATCTGCTCGCGTCTGCCGGCGCAACGCTTGCGTTCTTCTCGCCGCTCGCCGGCGACGCGTTGCCTGATTGCGATGCGGTCTGGTTGCCAGGCGGCTATCCCGAGTTGCGACTGCCTGTGCTGGCCCAATGCGACGCGTTGCGAGTTGCGCTGCACGCGCATTGCGATGCAGGCAAACCTCTGCTTGCCGAATGTGGCGGCATGCTCTACGCGCTCGACACGCTGACCGATCGCAACGGCAACGTCGCGACGATGGCCGGCCTGATGCGAGGCAGTGCGGTGCTGCAGCCGCGACTTGCGGCGCTGGGCTTGCAACAGGTTGAACTGCCCGAAGGCACATTGCGCGGACATACTTTCCACTACGCACAGGCGACAATTGCAGCAGAGGCTCTCGCTACCGCGACCAATCCGAACGGCGCGCCAAGCTGTGAGGTCGTCTACCGCAACCGCCGCATGACCGCGAGTTTCGTGCATTTCTATTTCCCGTCGAATCCGGCCGCGGCCATGCAGCTGTTCCTGCAATAACACCGCGGCTGCCAGGATTTTCACGTTGCGACGGCTGCACCGCTTGCCACTGCGACGTCGCCGTTTAACCCAAGATCGCGACGCTTCAGCACAAAGTGGACGCGCGATGCGCTCGATCCGCGCCACTGTGAGTGCATGCAAACCCCCACAGCAATCGCCCGGTCAACATCGATGATGCGCCGAATGAGTCTCGCCGCATGCGGGACAACCCTGGGCTTATGGTGCGGTTCGCACGTCGCGGCGGCCGAGGCGGGAGTGTCGTCGCGATCATCGGCAACGGCAGTCCATTTGCAGCCCGCCCTTTTCGCGGACGGACAGCTGATCACGCGTGCGCCGGACGGTGCGACGGCGATCGCGCCGGGCGACCGCGAGGCCTATTTCATGCGAGGCAGTGACTCCGGTTGGACCATCATGGTCGCCCGTCGACACGGATCACGCTGGTCGCCACCCTTGCCAGCGACGTTCTCGGGCCGCTGGCGTGATCTGGATCCGGCGATCGCACCCGATGGAAAGACACTCGTATTCGCGAGCAACCGGCCGCTCTCCGCCGGAGCACTCGCGCTGGATGCGGTGTATCGCGGGCAGACACGAACCGCGCAGGGCATGAACCTGTGGTGGGTGAAACAGACCAACGACGGATGGAGCGCGCCCGAACGACTTCCCGAGCGAATCAACTCCTGCTCGATGACATTTGCGCCGTCGCTCGCGCGCAACGGCGACCTGTACTACATCGGTTGCAATTCGGCAGGGAGCGCGCTGATCCTGATGCGTGCCCCGCGCATTGAGGACGCTTACGGTGTTCCAGATGCCGTGTTGATCGGTGGCGCGGGCGTCACCGTGCGCGATCCGGCTATTGCACCGGACCAGGACTTTATCGTCGTTTCGACAAAGTCGCCCGGCGTCGACTCCCTGCGACTCGCGATCGCATTCCGCGTTGGAAACGCGTGGGGTCCTTTGACTGACCTCGGTGATGAGGTCAACGCGGGAACCCACGCGATGGGCGCCCAACTGGCTTCCGATGGCACCACCTTGCTCTTCTACAGTGACCGGCAACTCCCGGCGCGCTGGACGAAGCGATCGGAGCCAGGCGTTGACCACGGTTGGCGCGTTTCCCTCTTGCCGCTCCTCAACCGCGATCGCTCGCCAATGCAAAGGCCTTATCGATGAAACGAATTCAACGTGGCGCGTGGTCGGCGGTCGCCTTTGCAATAGCGCTGCTTGTTGCCTCAGCGGCAGCCGTTGGCAATGCGCGCGCGGAACCGGCGCAGGACGCATGCGTCGAGCTGCCATTGAACGAGCCCTATGACGCGTCGCCCGTCTTTTCAAACGAGGGCTCACACGTGGTGTTCATGCGCGGTCGAGGGCTTGCGCGACGACTTTACGAATCTCGCAGGTCCGCGCGCGAATGGGCGCAGCCAACGCTGTTGTCGTTTTCCGCTACGTGGATGGATATCGAACCGGCGATGTCAGCCGACGGATCATTTCTGGTGTTCGCGTCCAACCGCCCGGTCGAGACGGGCGGCGATCGTCTTGACGCCCACTTCGGCGGCGAGGACCGCCCGGGTCGCGGCGGCAATCTATGGAGCATCCGTCGAACGCGGCAGGGATGGGCAGCGCCGGAGCATCTACCTACCGCGATCAACACGGGTACCGCGGTCTACGCTCCCTCCGTCGCTGGCGACGGCAGTGTTTATTTCATGCGCGCAGAACCCGGTACAGGCGAATTTCGTCTCTACCGAAGTCTCAAGACGCATGGCACTTACCAGGTTGCTGAACCGTTGCCGTTCAGCGATGGGGTAACCGCCGACTTCGATCCATCGATCAGCGCGGATCAGCGCGTACTGGTTTTCACCTCGGACCGCCCGAGCCTTGCAGGCAGCGCTGGCCGACTGTTCATCGCGTATCACTCGCCGGCAGGCTGGTCGCAACCGGTTCCTTTGCCGTGGTACGGAACCGAAGCTCGCCTGGCGCAGCACGACACGCTTTACTTCACCGGAACGGACCACTGCGTGCAGCGGGTCAACTGGCGTCGCGGTGCGAAGGTCGGGGAATGACGATATCGCGATTCCGACACGCGTGTCGCCGGCGGTATTGAGCCAACGCGATTGACTGCACGAAATACGAAGCGCCGAAGAACCTGTTCTTGCTATCCGCGCTGCGATCGTCGAGCGTTGCGCACTTGCGTCGGCACCTCGGAAAGGACAGCCGCTTTAGCGTCCTGCAGCGTGCGACGCGCCGCCTCGGCGACGACGACAGCCAAACAATGAAGCGCCTGTGTGCCCCTGCGCATATGCTGTCCTCGCTTTCGCCTCGGTCGAGCTGGTTCGCTCTCCATTGGTACAGAATGGCGCCACACGTCACGCCCTCAATGCCGCTTGTCCCAGAGACCTCGATGTTTCGCGATAGAGCGACGAACATGGAGGTTGATGCCTGGCATCCATGCGATGCGTGCCGGGCTGCGGCGCACGCTCGACGAACCATTCGTTCGTCCAACTGAAGCGTCGAGGAAACAGGAATGCACTCTGCCGGCACTTTATTGATTCCGAACGCAGTGCTCGATGTTGTCGTGTCCTTCTTGCAGGCGCGGTCGCCTCTACATTCGCCACGGACGTCAGTGAAGGTGAGCGCAGCGATGCGTATCGCGCCGCCTCTCGCAGGCACTGCTACAACGCTCCCTAGTTCTTGGCGCACGCTTCGGGGCTGGTGCTGTTTCAGAGCCTGCAGGTTTTTAACGCCATGACGCGCGGCCGGACCCTTACGCACGTCTGCAGGCAACTGATTGCCCAGCTGGGCTTCTGGACGTTTCTCGGCGCGTCCTATGCGCTCAGCGCGGGTTCGTCATCCATCAGCCAAGGCCACGACGCGCACTGGAGCCGCGTATTTGGCTGGAACCTGACGGAAGCTTACCTCTGGATGCTGCTCGTACCGCTGGTTGCGTGGTTGGGTAGGCGAACCGCAGGTGAGTCCATACGACGCGTCATCTTCTTTCACGTTGGCGCCAGCGTGGCCGTTGCTGCGGTGGAAACGCTGGCGCGGCTCACCATGTTCTGGCTTCTGTGGGGTCCCGGGCAGTTGCCGGTGGATTCCCTTCCCGCCTATCTGCGAATGGAGTTCGCCTACAGCATTCATTCCGCGCTGCTGACCTACTGGATGATCCTGCTGTTCACGCGCAGCATGGACGCACGTCGCAAGCTCCGGCAGGAGACCCTGCGTATCGAACGACTGGAGACGCAGCTCGCACAAACCCGGCTGAGCGCGCTGCGCATGCAGTTGAAACCACATTTTCTTTTCAACACCTTGAATTCGATTTCCGCGTTGGTGCTCGTGGATCCGCAGAAAGCGCGAGTGATGATCGTCCGCCTCAGCGAGTTCCTTCGGATGACTATCGACGAGCGGCACGGTCAGCTCGTGCCACTGGCAACGGAACTCAAATTCCTGGAGTGCTACCTGCACATCCAGACCGTAAGATTCCAGGACCGGTTGAGCACCAGTACGCGGGTTGACGACACCGCGGCGGCGGCCGAGGTGCCGCATCTGATCTTGCAGCCTCTTGTAGAAAACGCGCTTAAACATGGACTCCTCTGCAGCCCGGAGCCGGGGCGGCTGACCATCAGCGTGGAGCGGTGTGGCGAGCAGCTCGTCCTGGAGGTAAGCGACGATGGCGCCGGACTCGCCGTCGGGTATTGCGAGGGAGTCGGCGTTCGCAATACCCGCGAGCGCTTGAGCGTCATGTTCGGCGAAGCGGCGAGTTTTGAACTGACCTCGGCGCAAGGGCGTGGTACGGTCGCAACGGTCCGGCTTCCTTATCGTGAAAGCGCACATGCCTAGCGCGCCGCTGCGGGCGATCATCGTGGACGACGAAGTGCTGGCGCGTCTGGCGCTGCGGCAGGCGCTGCAACACTATCCTGACTTCGAGATCGTGGCGGAGTGCGCAAATGCGCGCGAAGCTGAGCAGGCGCTCGAAACGCTCGCGCCCGATGCGCTATTCATCGACGTGCAGATGCCCGGAGTTTCGGGAATCAAATTCCTCGGCGCGCTGCCGGAAGCAAAGCGTCCAGCTACCGTCTATGTCACTGCGTTCAGCGAGCACGCGTTGGCGGCGTTCGACGTCTGCGCCATCGACTACTTGCTCAAGCCGATTGATCAGGACCGGTTCGATGTCGCGGTGCGGCGGCTTCGCGAACGGCTGTTGCCCGGAGTGCGGTGGCCTGCGGTGCCAGTTCCGGATGCGCGTGAAATCGCCGCGCCCGTTTTTTCAGACCTGATCAGTGTGCGCGACGGTGAGCGCATCCATGTCATCCGCCCACAGGACATTGACTGGTTACGCGCGGACGGCAACTACGTGCACATTCATGCCGGCCCGCTTCGCGTCATGCATCGTGCGACGCTGCAAGGCATGCTGCAACAGCTCAATCCGAAGTCCTTTCTTCGCATCCACAGGGCGACCTTGGTCAATGTCGACCGCATCGCCGAGATCCACCCGATGTTTCGTGGCGGCGGCGAGATGGTGTTGAGAGACGGAACCCGACTCACGTTGAGTCGTCGTTATCGTCAGGCGGCGCGTACGGTGCTGGGACTGTCGTGATCGCGCGGCATTCCACATCGCCGTGGCATGCGCCGACGACCTGCTGACTCTGATCCCGACGCGGCTGGGCGCATTGATGTATGCCGCGCTCGGCAACGCCCGGCTTGCCTTGCGTTGCTGGCACGATACCGAGTTTGGGCCGCGCCGATCGGAAGCCGTCGCTCAGGTCATCTTCTTCAAACGGTACAGCGCATCGAGGGCTTCGCGCGGACTTAGTGCATCCGGATCGATTGCGCGCATTGCCTCCTCGATCGGCGAAGGCAGAGGCGGTGCAAACAGGCCCAGTTGCGACTGCGGCGATGAGGCCTTGTTCGCGTGCTTCGGGGCAGCGTTCACGCCGATCTCCAGCGCGTGCAAGATGCGTTTCGCATCGGCAATGACTGCCTTTGGCAAACCGGCGAGCGCTGCAACCTGCAGGCCAAAGCTGCGATTGGCCGGACCTTCCTTGACCGCATGCATGAAGACGATCTGCTCGCCGCGTTCCTTGTCGTGGAACTCGACGGCGTCCAGATGCACGTTTGCGATGCCGTCGAACTCATTCGCAAGTTCGGTCAACTCGAAGTAGTGGGTCGCGAACAATGCAAACGCACGATTCGTCGTCGCGAGCGCGACGGCACTCGCGCGTGCGAGCGCAAGCCCGTCATAGGTCGAGGTGCCGCGACCGATCTCGTCCATCAGGACCAGGCTCGATGAAGTCGCGTTGTGCAGGATGTTCGCGGTCTCGCTCATCTCGACCATGAAGGTCGATTGTCCACGCGCGAGATCATCACCCGAGCCGATGCGTGTGAAG
The DNA here is from genome assembly GCA_039919785.1 of Dokdonella sp. Taxonomy (GTDB): domain Bacteria; phylum Pseudomonadota; class Gammaproteobacteria; order Xanthomonadales; family Rhodanobacteraceae; genus Dokdonella_A. The sequence continues at coordinate 9,166 of JBDSFA010000040.1, forward strand.
ATGCGATCGATCGGTCCGATCGTGACGGCTTCAGCCGGCACGAAGCTGCCGATGTGCGCAAGCAGCACAATCAATGCGGCCTGACGCATGTACGTCGACTTGCCGCCCATGTTCGGCCCGGTCACGACGAGCATTCGGCGATTTTCATTGAGCACCAGATCGTTTGGCTCGAACGGATCGCTGCGTACTTGTTCTACCACTGGATGGCGCCCGCGCACGATATGGATGCCACTTGTGGCAACGAGGTCGGGCCGATTCCACGCAAGCGCATCCGCGCGTTCGGCAAGATTGGCAAGTACATCGAGTTCCGCAATCGCGGCAGCGGCTACCTGCAACGGCGCCAAACGTTCGAGCAGGTAATCGAGCAAGCCTTCGTACAGCGCGCGCTCGCGCATCAGCGAGCGCTCGCGCGCTGAGAGCACCTTGTCCTCGAATGCCTTCAACTCTTCGGTAACGTAGCGCTCGGCGCCTTTGATCGTCTGCCGACGCGTGTAATGCAGCGGCGCCTTGTCGGACTGACCCTTGCTGATCTCGATGTAGTAACCATGCACGCGGTTGTAGCCGACCTTGAGAGTCGCGATGCCGCTGGCGGCCTTCTCGCGTGCTTCGAGGTCAATCAGGAATTGATCGGCATTGGTGGAGAGCAGGCGCAATTCGTCGAGTTCCGCATCGAAGCCAGCGCGGATCACGCCACCGTCGCGTTGCAGCACAGGCGGCGTTTCGACGACCGCATCGATCAGGTGGCGTGCGCTTGCTTCATGTTCCCCGAGGCGCGAGAGAAGTTCATCCAGCAATGGGCTGTCAGCGCTTTCCAATTGCCCTCGCAATTGCGGCGCCAGCGCAAGGCCATCACGCAAGGTCGACAGATCGCGTGGTCGCGCCGACCGCAACGCGACGCGCGCAAGAATGCGTTCGAGGTCGCCGATGCCGCGCAGCGTTTCGCGCAAGGGTTCCTGACGTCGCTGGTCGATCAAGGCTTCAACCGCTTGTTGGCGCAGCTGCAGCACCGTGCGCTCGCGCAGCGGCCGATGCAGCCAGCGTCGCATCAGGCGCGCACCCATTGGCGTGATCGTGCGATCGATGACGCCGAGCAGGGTGAACTCGCGATTGCCGCTTGCGTGCGTATCAAGTTCGAGATTGCGTCGCGTTGCCGCGTCGAGTGCGATCGTCTCGTTCGCGTTTTCGACGCTGAGGCCGGTCAGGTGCGGTAACGCCGACTTCTGTGTCTCTTCGACGTAGCCAAGCAATGCGCCCGCTGCAGCGACTGCGAGCGGAAGGCCATCCGCGCCGAAGCCGGACAGATCACGCGTGCCGAAGAAACGCGCGAGCTCGCGCTGCGCCGTCGTCCCATCGAAATGCCACGGCGCGCGTTTGCGCAGGCCGGGTAGCGTAGTGACGAAGTTCGGCCACGCCACGTCCTCACCGACCAGCGTTTCAGCCGGTGTCAGACGCGCGAGTTCCGCTGCCAATGCTTCGGCATCGACGACTTCGCTGAGCACGAAACGACCGGATGAAAGATCGATCCAGGCCAACCCGTAACGCGCCGCCGCAGCGCCGCGCATCGGCGCAGAGGACAAGCCGCCGGCAGCGATCGCGAGCAGCAGGTTGTCGCGACGCTCTTCCAGCAACGCAGCATCGGTGACCGTGCCGGGCGTAACCACGCGCACGACCTTTCGCTCGACCAAGCCCTTGGCCAGCGCTGGATCGCCGATCTGTTCGCAGATCGCGACCGACTCACCCAGTTTCACCAGTCGCGCAAGATAGCCTTCGATCGAGTGACAGGGCACGCCCGCCATCGGGATCGGCGCGCCGGCCGAGGCTCCGCGCTGCGTCAACGTAATGTCGAGCAGGCGCGCAGCCTTGCGCGCATCGTCGTAGAACAGCTCGTAGAAATCGCCCATGCGGAACAGCACGAGCGTGTCCGGGTAGTCCGCCTTGGCGGCGAAGTACTGGCGCATTAACGGCGTGTGGTCCTGGCGTCCCTCGGCAGTGGCTCCGTTCACTGGTTAGTCCATTGATTTTTCGTGGATTGCTTCCGCCAACTACCGCCAGCCTTCGCCAACTTACGACAGCTGCCGACATCAAAACGCTCAAACTTGTAGCTCATAGGTATCTCATAAGGGTAATGTGCAGACGCGGGCTCTGAAAACTGGGATACACGGCAAAAATCCGATGAAAATTGCACTCACGCAGACCCTCGTTCTTCACAAGCTCTCAATCGACGACAAGCCCACAACCGATGCCAAGGGGCGCATTGTGTACGTCCCGAATCC
>JBDSFA010000142.1:0-3764 GCA_039919785.1 Dokdonella sp.
GCCAGACGAGATTCGGATCGGCAGTGAAATCGGCAATGCGCTGTGCGTTCGACTTGTCTTTCCACAGCAGGCCGGGATTGGTCGCGTTGGCCTGGAAGAACGACCAGATGTCGCGCAGGGAATTGGGGTAGCCGCCATATACCCAACCGCTCTGGCAGCCGGAATTGGTGGTGCACACGAGTGTGACGAAGCCGAGCCCATGGCCAATCTCGTGCAGCAACGTCGGATACAGGCGCACCGTATTGGCGGGCGTGGCCACCTGCGGATTGACACCGTAGTAGAAGCGAGTGCCCGCTCCGAGGCAGCCGGTATCGATGCTGCTGTTGAAATTCGCCTCGATTTCGGCGTCGGTGCCGTTCTTGTTCGTGTTGGTGAGCGCTTCGCCCAGAGCCATCGGGTAGAACGTGTTCGGCTGTCCGCCGGGCGGTGTCGGCACGAGGGTGATGAAGCTGGTCGGGCCGGCCTGTCCCAGCACGCCGCCGCCGGCCGAGCACGGAATCAGCGGGTCGAAGCTGCCGTCGATCCTGATCACGAGGTTGCTCTTCAGCAGAGCGCCCCATTGCTGCGCAACTGCGTTGAAGAGAAACAAGCGCTGGGCACCCAGGGTTGTACCGGGATTGCCCCCTTCCGGCGCGCGCGGCGTGGGGTCGTTGAAACCTTCGCCCGCTGCATCGGTACTACGCACAAGAATCGTCGCGGCCGACGCCGTCCCCGTACACAAACATGCGACGCATGCTGCAAGAAAGGCCGTCGTCTTCATTTGACCGAATTCCCTTCGCGCGCGGCCTTGGCCGCATCGCCAGCAACATTGTCGGTGCAGGTTTCGTCGTAACTTCCATCCGCGCGCATGCGCGCGACGCTGCGCGACATGTGCTGGCCATTCATCTGCACGAAGGTCGAGCCATCGGCGCGCGTTTCGATCTGCACCGGCGTGCGATCGAATACGGATGTGGTGCCTTGTTCGGCCTGCATCGCGGCGACGTCGGGTTCAACCAATTGCCCACTGACTGGATCGATACGCGTGGTGAGGCCAGCGATGGCATGGACGGGTGCGGCGACGGGCGCCAGCGGTTCGAGTCCAAGATCGTGCCTTCCCGCCGCAGCGACTTGCGTGCAGGCGACAAGGACGGTGCCGAAGATCAGGCTAGTGCGAACAGGTGTGTTCATGGCTATCTCGTCTTCCTGGTTCTGTCGGCGATGATCGATCACCGATCACCGATCACCGGTTCCGCAATCTTATGCCTGCGCACCCTGCCGGTGGTCAATGGTCGGAGCGCGAACCGGATTACGTCGATCTGCGACGCTTGTCGATGCCGCGACGTACCGCATCGGCACCTGCCGTCGCACTCGATGGCGGGTGCGCCGCTTCGCGAGCGCTCGGCGCGTGAGTGGTGCGCCCGACGGCTCCTCCACCCCGCCACCCGCAATCGGCGGAACGCCCTCGCAGGTTGAGCGGTACGGCTAGCCGGTCACGCGCGGGCGTTTGGCGTAGGTGAGGGCGCCCATGATCCTCAGCCAAATCACTCTGCTATCTTCCACGCGAACAGCAAGGTACGCGCATGGCCGATGCCGATTGTTCCGATCTTCATGCCGAACTCGACCAGCGCCTCGTCGCAGCAACGCGCGGCATCCGCCTGCTCGACTCGGTCAGCTGGCCGGCCGCGATCGAACTCGACTTCATTGCCGCGTGGAGAGCAGGTAACGCGAAGCTGCCGACGATTGCCTACCCGCGCGTGGATTTCACGACGGCGCGTGAGGAACTCGGCTCGATCATCCGCGCTGCCGATGCCGCGCATCCGATTGGCGACTACATCATCCGCACGACCGAGTCGTGGCTCATCGCTACCGAGCTGCTCGATGCCATGGGCACGCCAGCGATCACCGCGCATTCGGCCAAGCTGTACGGGCGGCCGGGCGATCGCGTGCCGGGTGCGACGCTGACGAACATCGACGCGGCGCAGCACTTCATCGCGATTGCCGACGAGTACAACAGTGGCGCGGCACTCGACGAAGTCGCGAAAGAAATCCCGGCGGAGACCCTGCGCGACGAATTGCAGCAGAAGCTGGATGCGTTTTTCGGCGCTGACGTGGTCAAGGTCGAGACCGATCCGGACCTGATCGCCAAAGCGGCCGCAGGCGCAACCCGTATCCGCTTGCGCTCGGCGACGAACTTTTCCGATTACGACCGCGACCAGCTGCTCGCGCACGAGGCGTTCGTGCATTCGCTCACCGCACTGAACGGCCGCGCGCAGCCAAACCTGAAATCGCTGGCGCGTTCATCGCCGCGCATCACTGCAACGCAGGAAGGCCTGGCGGTATTCGCGGAACTGATGTCCGGTTCGATCGATATTTCGCGCATGAAGCGCATTTCGCTGCGCATCCTCGGCATCGACATGGCGTTGAAGGGCGCCGACTTCATCGAGGTGTTCCGCTTCTTCACGGACGCCGGCCAGACCGAGGCGGACAGCTTCTCGTCGGCGCAGCGCGTATTCCGTGGCGCACCTGTAACCGGCGGCTCCGCGTTCACCAAGGACGCGGTCTATCTGCACGGACTTCTATCCGTCCACACGTTCTTCCACTGGGCGTTGAAGAACCAGCGCATGGCGCTATGCCGGAACCTGTTCGCGGGAAAATTCGCGTTGCACGACGTGATTGCGCTGGAGCCGTATTTCGACAACGGCTACATCGCACAGCCGCGCTACCTGCCGCCGTGGGTGCAGCACGCGCATGGCCTCGCCGGCCTACTCGCGTTTTCGCTGTTCGCAAACCAGATCCGCCTTGAAAGCGTCGAGGCGGAGGATCTGGTGCTGGGGCGGTGAGCGGCCCCCTCGCAGTGAAAAGCTTGCCAGCTCGCGTGGACCACCATCCCCACCCAACCCTCCCCTTGAAGGGGAGGGCTTGAACGCTTGCACAGTTGGGGGCGATGCGCTTCCATGCAGGTCTTCCGCCCGCTGGAGAGCCGCCCGTGAACAAGACCCTGATCGCCGCTGCATTGCTGATTGCGTTGACCTCAGGCGCCGCCTCTGCCGCGGAAACCAGTGCGCAGATGATCAATCCGCTGCTGCCGCAGATCACCACCTGGCGGCGTGACCTGCATCAGCACCCGGAACTGAGCAATCGCGAAGTGCGTACGTCGGCCTTCGTCGCCGCGCAGTTGAAGAAATTCGGCCTGGAAGTGCGCACCGGCATCGCGCATACCGGTGTCGTCGGTATCCTCAAGGGCGGCAAGCCGGGACCAAGGCTCGCGATCCGTGCGGACATGGACGCGCTGCCGGTCACCGAGGAAGTTGACCTGCCGTTCGCCTCGAAGGCCAAGGGCGAGTATCTCGGCAAGCAGGTCGGTGTCATGCACGCGTGCGGTCACGATGCGCATACCTCGATGACACTCGGCATCGCCGAGGCGATGTCGAAGATCCGCAAGGACCTGCCCGGCGAAGTCATGTTCATTTTCCAGCCTGCCGAAGAAGGTGCGCCCGCGGGCGAGGAGGGCGGTGCACCCTTGATGGTCAAGGATGGCGTGTTCCGCGACTTCAAGCCGGATGCGGTGCTCGGCATGCACGTCGTCAGTGCGCTGCCGGTCGGCGAGGTTGCGCTGCGCGCCGGCGGTGCGATGGCGAGCTCGGATACGTTCCGCATCACCGTGCACGGTCGTCAGAGCCACGGGGCGACACCGTGGAAAGGCATCGATGCGATCGTGACCGCGGCCGAGATCGTGACCAGTGCGCAGACGATCGTCAGCCGCCAGCTCGACATCAACAAGGACC
>JBDSFA010000046.1:0-4895 GCA_039919785.1 Dokdonella sp.
GCCGCGCGCTGGAAGCCGGTGTCAGCGCGTATCTGCTGAAAGATGCGCCGGCCGAGCAACTCGCCGAAGCGCTACGCAAGGTGCATCGCGGTGGCCGTGCGATTGACCCACAGCTTGCCGTGGAAGCGTGGTCCGATGCGGACCCGCTCAACGATCGCGAACGCCAGACGCTGCGCCTCGCAGGCGAGGGTCTCTCTGCCGCAGACATCGCCGAGCGCCTCAATCTTTCGCAAGGCACCGTGCGCAATTATTTGTCCGAGGCAATCGGCAAGCTCGGCGTCGGCAATCGCATCGAGGCGTACCGGCTGGCCCGGCAGAAGGGCTGGCTTTGATTCGCAGAAGTGTCGTCGGCGCGTTGGTTTTCTTGCTTGCGCTGTCCCCGATAGGCACCGCGGCATCCGCATCGACCGATGAAGCCTACGTCTGGCAACGTCAATGGTCGCCAGCGCTGCGCGAAGCGCTCGTCGCGAGCCGCGATGTATTTGGCGGGTTGCGGGTATTGGTCGCGCAAGCAGGGCGCGAAGGGCGCTGGGTCGAAACCCAGGCAGATCCAAAGGCCTTTGCCGGCGATGCGCGCGCGCGCGTTGCGGTGGTTCGCTACGACGGCGCCGGAACACCGCCCGACATTCGCCAACTCGGGGCCTACCTGGACGGACTGCTCGACCGCTGGCGGTCGCAGGGCGCTGCTTTCGGCGCCGTGGAGATCGACTACGACTGCGCCAACGCGCGTCTCGTGGACTACGCGGCACGCTTGCGTTCATTGCGTGCAATGCTGCCGCGCGATGTACGCCTGTCGATCACGGCGCTGCCTGCCTGGCTCGCATCGCCCGACCTTGACGCGGTCCTCGCGGCCAGCGACGAGGCCGTGTTGCAAGTGCACGCCGTGCGAAATCCCGTGCACGGGTTGTTCGATGCCGAGTCTGCCGAACGCTGGACCCGCGCATTCGCGCTGCGGACGCGCAACTCGTTCCGCATCGCGCTGCCGACCTACGGCGCGCGCGTCGGCCTCGATGCCGGCGGCCGTGTTGGTGCCGTCGAAAGCGAGATGAAGGTCGACGCCGCGGCTGACGACGATGCGCGCGAACTCGAAACGGATCCGCGCGCGGTCGTCGATTTCCTTGCGCATCTGCGTGCAGCGCCTCCGGCGCATTGGCAAGGCGTTGTGTGGTTCCGCTTGCCGCTGCCCGGCGATCAGCGCGCGTGGACGCTGGATGCACTGCGCGAAGTGATCGCCGGCCGGATACCGAACGCTCACATCGATATCGATTTGCGCCTGCGCGACAACGGCGCGACCGACATCGTTGCGGTGAATCGGGGCGGTATGGCCGTCGAACCGACGTCGTTTCGCATCGTCGGCGATGCATGCACGGCCTACGATGCATCCGCTGGATGGTCGGTGGACGCGACGCGTGCCGGTCAACCGCGCTATATACCTGCCGTCTCACTGCGCGTTGCGCCAGGACGCAGCCGCGCCGTCGGATGGGTGCGCTGCGCAAATCGACCGCACATCGTCATCGATCCACAGCAAGCAGGGAAGACAACCTCATGAAAAAATCAATCGCTTTCATCGTCACCGCGTGGGTGGCGAGCATCCCGGCACTCGCCTGTGGTCCGGATTTTCCGACGGCGTTGCTCGATGATCGCGCTGGCACGCTCGCCGATCTTCCGCATGGCGTGTTCCGCAGCGAAGCAAAAAGCCTCGTGCGCCCTCCTGCGAGATCTTTTACGCAGAATGAAACCGCGGACTGGATCTACGCTCCGGCGGAACATGCCACGCGCGACGGCGTCGAGCGTCAGTGGCTTGGCAAAGACTACGACCGCGCGCAAGAGGTACGCGCGCAGGCGGACGCGAATGTCGCCTATGCCAGCGCTGAAGGCTTGCCGGAAGACGCGCGCCGATACCTTGCGGGAGCCGCCGCTTTTGCGCACGGCGATTTCGCGGATGCGGGCCAGCGCTTCGCGAGCGTGCTCGCGTTGGCGCCTGGGGATCGCAAGCATTACGAGGTATGGGCCCTGTTCATGCAGGGACGCAGTTTCGCCGACCATGACTCGCAGCAGGCGATGCATGCGTACGCACAGGTGCGCGAGCGCGTCGCTGCAGGCGCGGAGGATCCGCTCGGTCTCGCGCTGGACAGTTACGGCGAAGAAGCTCGCCTGCACCTGGCGGCGCATGACACGCCCGCTGCCGTGCGACTCTACGCCGAGCAGGCTGCGCAAGGTTCGCGCTTCGGCGAGGCGTCGCTCGCGTTGGTCGCGCAACGCGTGTTGCGCGATCCTTCGAGCCTGCAGCAGGCCGTCCACGATCCGCTGTCGCGCAAGTTGCTCGCCATCTATCTGCGCACGCGCGGCGACAGTTTCATCTACGACGATGCGGTAGCACCAGGTTCACAAGGAGAAAAGGTCGCTGCGGGAACAGCGCCACGGCCGTCGACCGCGTTCGCCGATGCGCTCGAGCGCGTGACGATCGAGGACGGCGACGGCATTGCGCAACTGGCCGCATTTGCCTACCAGCAAGGGCACTACGAACTCGCGGCGAAGTTCGCTGCAAAAAGCCACGAAGGACTGGCGGCCTGGGTGCGCGCGAAGATCGCGTTGCGTGCCGGGGACCTTCCGACGGCTGCCGCCGCGTACGCCGAGGCAGTCAAGGCTTTTCCGGTCTACGTACAGACCGCCACGGACGACTACCTGCATGATGGCGACAACGACTATTGCCGCGTCCAAGGCGAGGCCGGCACGCTTGCCCTAGCGCGAAGTGAATATGTTGCAGCAATGGAACATCTCCGTGCGGCGCCGATCTACGCGCCCGATGCGGCATTCGTTGCCGAGCGCGTGCTGACGATCGACGAGCTGCGCGCGTTCGTTGATGCGCACGCGGGCGAAGTCACGAAAGTGCAATCCATGCAGGAAGGTGGCAGCGACTACATGGCGCGTCCGTTTGCATCGATTCTTGCGCGCAGGTTTTTGCGAGCAGAACGCTGGGATGAAGCGCAGGCCTATTTCGACGATCCCGCCATCCGAAGCAAGGCACTGGTTTTTGCGGAGGCGCGGCGCGCAGCCACCCATGGCGGCGACATCGAGCAGGCGCAGGCCTGGTATCGCGCGTCGCTGATGGCGCGCAAGGACGGCATGGATTTGCTCGGCTACGAATACGCGCCGGACATGGCGTCCTGGGGCGGCAGTTTCGAGAATGTCTACGGTTTCGGCTACAGCACGCGAAAGCTCGACGGAGCGACATCGCAAGCCGTGAAGGCTGCGCTTCCGTTCGATACCGGCCCCGCCCCTGACGAACGCAAACGCGTCGAAGCGACGCAGGCGAAGCCGGACAAGCGCTTCCACTATCGCTACGTCGCCGCCGAATACGCCGCGCACGGGGCGGATCTCGTGCCTCATCGCTCGCAAGCGTATGCAGCGCTCTTGTGCGCAGCGACTGGTTATGTGTTGAATGACGACATCGACAGCGCGCGTACTTACTGGCGGCGCTATGTGAAGGATGGCCCGCACGTGAAGTGGGCGGAGAATTTCGGCAGGCACTGCGAGGCGCCGGATTTCGCAGGCGCTGCGCGACGCCTGCACGCCGAGCGCATCGCCGCCTTGAAGCACGTCGTGCGCAAGTCGTTGCCGTATGCCGCGGGCGTCGGCGTGTTCTCACTTGTGCTCGGCGTGATCGCCTGGCGTCGCCGGCGATTGCGCAAGGCTTGAAGCGAGTCGCGGCGCGCAGGCTGGCCTACAATGCGCGCCCGCCAGCTCGTTCGCGTCACCCTTGAAGAAATCCGATTTCCATTTCGATCTGCCACCTGAGTTGATCGCTCAGGCGCCGTTGCCAACGCGCTCGGCCAGTCGTCTACTGCTTGTCGATGCCGCCACGCAGCGGATCGAAGATCGCCGATTCGTCGAACTTGCGGACCTCTTGCAGCCGGGTGACTTGCTCGTGTTCAACGACACGCGCGTTCTACCGGCGCGTCTGTTCGGCCGCAAAGACAGCGGTGGTGCCGTCGAAATCCTGATCGAGCGCATCACCGGCACGCATGAGGCGCGCGCGCAACTTGGCGTCAGCAAGAAACCGAAGGCGGGCGGGCGCATCCTCCTGCAGGACGGCACCGAGATCAGCGTGCTCGGCCGCGATGGCGAGTTCTTCATCCTGCGCTTCGACACCGTCGAGCCGATTGAAAAAGTCCTGCTGCGTCTGGGTCGCATGCCGCTGCCGCCGTACATCGAGCGCGATGCGGATGGCGCCGACGACGATCGTTACCAGACCGTCTTTGCGCGCACGGCTGGTGCTGTCGCCGCGCCGACTGCGGGGCTGCATTTTGATGAAACCTTGTTCGAAGCGCTTACCGCGCGCGGCATCGATACGGGCTATATCACCCTGCATGTCGGCGCCGGCACGTTCCAGCCGATGCGCGCGGAGCGCCTCGAAGACCATACGATGCATCGTGAGTGGCTCAATGTCGGTGCTGAACTGGTCCAGAAGATTCGGCACACGCGTGCACGCGGTGGGCGCGTCGTAGCGGTCGGCACCACGGTCGTGCGTGCACTCGAATCCTCTCTGCGTGACGGCGAAGTCGCGCCATTCGCGGGCGAGACGCAGATCTTCATCTTTCCCGGCTACCGCATACGCAGCGTCGATGCGCTGGTCACCAACTTCCACCTGCCCGAATCGACCCTGCTGATGCTGGTGTCGGCGTTTGCCGGGCGCGCGCTCGTGTTCGACGCGTATCGACATGCCGTCGAGCAGCGTTACCGCTTTTTCTCGTATGGAGACGCGATGCTGATTTTCCCCGACAGGCACGCCGCATGAGCGCGATGGAGTTTCAGTTGCTCGCTACCGACGGCAGCGCACGGCGCGGCCGCCTGACCTTTGCGCGCGGCACGATCGAGACGCCGGCGTTCATGCC
>JBDSFA010000387.1:0-8382 GCA_039919785.1 Dokdonella sp.
TCTTGTCCGGTGTCCCAGAGCATCGCGGCTGAAGCCGCTCCCACAAAAAAGTCTGGCGCTCCGACATGCCACCAAGGACCAAGCAAGCGAAGCATTGAAGGCCCTCCCCTTCAAGGGTGAGCCGGGCTTGACTCGCAGCATCCTGGTGCTCGCGCTGCTCGTCAGCTGCGCTGTTCATGTCCGCTCTTGCGGGCGCCTTCGAGCAGGTTGTCCGAGGTTGGATAGGGATGGTGTTCGACGCATCCCGGCTGAAGCTCCTGCATCCACGTCTTACCCACCCGCGCTTCGGACGCGGGAATCGACGAGAATAGGCGTTTGCAATAGCCATCCTGGGTGGAAGCGATCCCTCGATCACCCCGCCCCATAACCCCGAACCCGCAACAAAAACAGACGGAACGATCCATGAGAGCAGCCGAAATCAAGAAGGGCAACGTCGTCGAACACGAAGGCAAGGTCTATCAGATTCGCGATATCGAACGCAGCTCGCCGCAAGGCCGCGGCGGCAACGTCAAGTTCCGTTTCATCATGTACAGCGTGCCAGGCGCACAGAAGCTCGACATCACGCTGGGCGCCGAAGACGAACTCAAGGAAACCGAGGTCACGCGTCGTCCAGTCACGTATTCGTACATGGACGGCGAAGCATTCGTGTTCATGGATGTCGAGGACTACACGCAATACACGCTCGATGCGAACGTGGTCGGCGATTCCGCGGGTTATATCGCTGACGGCATCGAAGGCTGTCAGATCCAGCTCATCGACGACGCACCGGTTGCCGTGCTGTTGCCGCAATCGGTAACGCTGGAAGTCGTCGACACCGCGCCGGAACTGAAGGGCGCGACGGCAACCAAGCGGCCGAAACCTGCGAAGCTGTCGACCGGCCTCGAGATCCAGGTGCCCGAGTACATCACGACAGGCGAGAAGATCGTGGTCAACACGACCACGGGCGAGTTTGCCGGGCGAGCCTGACGCCAGGAGCTGGCGGACGACTGGCAACAGCGCGCACGCTGCGCGCTATTGCCAAACTGAAACCCGATAGTTCGGGGTTTCATCCGGCCGTGTCGATCACCATCGCGTGGTGCGAATGGGCGATGCGAGCCGCGGCCGCCCCACTGACCGAGCTAGAACTCGAACTCGAACCCATCCGCGAAAATGGTATCGCCAACCAGTTTCGCAATCCCGAAAAGCGTGCTGCTGCCCCCGCCGTTCGCAATGCCGCCGACCAGAATGCTGCCATCGACATTCAGCGCAACGGTGGTGCCTTCGTCGCCCAGATCGGTCGCCGGCGGCGGCGCCGTTGCTACCGTCAGCTTTCCGCCGACGCCAAAACCTGCGTCAAGCTGGCCGTTCGCGCCAAGGCGGACCATACTGATCGTGGTTGAGCTGTGGATTTCGCTGAACGCGGCAACGAGAAAGCGGCCTTGCGCATCACGTTGCAACTTGATTGGCAGATCCATGAAGCTGCCGCCGAGATCAAAGGGAATAACCTGGCCGCCGCCAACACCGAAACTGGTATCGAGGCTGCCGTTTGGGGCGAACTTGAAGATGCCGATATTGATATTTGTGAACGCGGGCGCAAGCGCCATGCCGCCGATGACTACAAACGAGTTGTCCGGCAGCACCACCACATCGAGTGCTTCGTAAGGGGCGTAACTTTCCAGACCGGGATCGAAAGCCAGTGTCCCACCGTTGCCAAAGCTGATGTCGAGCTGGCCCATCGCATCGAGTCGTGCAAGTGACCACGCATCGGAAAAAGAACCTCCAGCCGTCCCGACGAGCAGGCTGCGCCTGTCGGCAAGCGATTTGATGCTGAACGCCTGACTTTGCGGAAAGCTGGAGCCGTAGCCGATCGTGCTCTTTCCGGAACCGTTGAAACCCAAATCCAACGTACCGTTTGCATTCAATCGCGCAACCGCCATGCGTGTGTTTCCATTGTCGGCCAGCGCCCGACCCGCCGCGACAATCTTGCCATCGTCTTGCACGCTGCACCGCACAGCGTAGTCATCGCGCGCTCCGACGGCACCAAGATCGAATCCGACCGTCGCCTTTCCGTCGCCGCTAAATTGCGAGTCGAGACTGCCATCCGCAAGCAGACGCACGATGCCGAAATCAGTGCCGCCGGCATTGGGATTCCCGGAGGCCTGTCCACACAGCACGATGCGTCCGTCCGGCTGCAACAGAATGCTGCTGGCCACGTCTTCGTTGGCATCGCCACCGTCGAACGCAATGAGGGTTTGTCCCTGCGTACCGAAATTCGTATCGAGGGCACCGTCGGAATCAAGCCGAAGCACGCCCATGTCCGACGAATTTGCGGTAGCCGCGGTGCCGGACAACAGGATCTTGCCATCTGACTGAATCGCCAGATCGGTAAATGTGACGGATCCGAGCGCAAGGTTGAGCGACGGTGCAAACGCGATCTGTACGCGTCCCTGAGTGCCGAACGATTTGACGAAGTCGCCGTCGCGCGCGGCCACGCAGACAGCCGCGGACAGTCCTGCAAAGGCCAGCGCAACCATACTTATTTTCATGGCGCCCCCTGATTGGCACGCAAATCATAGCACCTCGCTTGAAGCCAAACCGACGCGCACAAATGATCGCGAAGTTCGTAAAGCCGTCGCTCCGACCCTATCGCGCCGATAGCCTAGACGAAGCCGATTTCCTGTTCGCCATGCATCGACATCACGAGTTTCACCATGCTGACAGGCACCATGATTTCAAGTTCCAGCGATTCGCTCTTGGGTCCCTTGCCGGCAAGCGTCATGCCGAACAGGGCACCTGAAGCGTCGATTTCTGCGCAGACGATATGCGGGCCGCCGCGGGCGTCGCGCAGATACGGTTTTATCGGTTCGCCCAGCGCCTCGAGCGCTTGCGGAAAAAGAAAGACGGCGTAGTTCATCGGCTCGGTCATGGGATTTCCGCAGTGGATTGGGATCGCGTCGCTACGGCTGAACGGAAAGTTTCGCCGCCGAACGAACCGCCTTCGCGACTGCAGATTCGATATCGACATCGCGCGCGAGCGTGACCGCCATGCGTCGCTGGCCGTGAACTTCGGGCTTGCCAAACAGACGCAGCATCGTGTCCGCCTCGGCCAACGCGTCAGCGACGCCGTGATAGCGCGGGCGATTGCCGTCGCCTGAGGCCAGTACTGCGCACGAAGCCGATGGGCCGAGCTGGCGGATCTGCGGAATTGGCAAGCCGAGGATTGCGCGTGCATGCAGCGCGAATTGCGGAAGGTCCTGCGAGATCAGCGTGACCAGCCCGGTGTCGTGCGGGCGCGGACTGACTTCGGAAAAAATGACCGCGTCGCCCTTGACGAAGAACTCGACGCCGAATACACCGCGACCGCCAAGCGCCCCCGTGATCGTCGCGGCCTGGCGTTGTGCCTCTGCGAGCGCCGGCTCGCTCATGGCCTGCGGCTGCCACGATTCGCGATAGTCGCCGTGCTCCTGCCGATGGCCGATCGGTGCGCAGAAACTTGTGCCGCCAACATGGCGAACGGTCAGTTGGGTGATTTCGTAGTCGAAATCGACAAAGCCTTCGACGATGCAGCGGCCCTTGCCAGCGCGACCACCTGATTGAGCGTAGTCCCATGCTCCATCGATTTCATCATCGCGACGTACCGTGGTCTGGCCTTTGCCCGAACTGCTCATCACGGGTTTGATCACGAAGGGCAACCCGATCGCGTCGATCGCGACGCGGTATTCCTCGCTCGTATCGACGAAGCGATACGGCGATGTCGGCAAGCCGAGTTCTTCCGCAGCGAGGCGTCGGATGCCTTCGCGATCCATCGTCAGCCATGCCGCGCGTGCGGTCGGTATGACGACCAGCCCGCCCTTCTCCATTTCGATCAGGGTTGGCGTGTGGATCGCTTCGATTTCCGGTACGACGTAGTCGGGTTTTTCCAGTTCGATCACGCGGCGCAATTGCACGCCATCGAGCATGTTGATCACGTGCGAGCGGTGCGCGACCTGCATTGCCGGCGCATTGGCGTAGCGGTCGACCGCAATCACCTCGACGGCGAACCGCTGCAATTCAATCGCAACCTCCTTGCCGAGTTCACCTGAACCGAGCAACAGCACGCGAATCGCGGTATCGGTGTGCGGTGTGCCAAAGGGCTTCATGCGCGGGTCCGGGTTGCGGGGCCGCGATTGTACTGGAGGTCGCAGAATACACGCGTCGACGGCCTGGGCTGGCACAATGCAGCCTCTCGCCTTCTATCCCATAGCCCCCATGGAATCGCGTATGCGCGTCGCTCTTCAAGGTCATCGATTGCCGGGTCATCCCTGGCTCGGCCATCACTGGCTGGCCTGCCTGCTTGCGTTGCCCTTGTTCGCGCACGCGGCTCCCGCGCAGGACCAGTGGTTCACCGTGTTGCTCGATGGCCGCAAGATCGGTTCGTTCGAATCGCGACGCGACGTGTACAGCGCGAAGGTGGTGACCTTGCAGAAACTCGACATGGTGCTCGAACGCGCCGGCTCGCATGTTGCGCTGAGCAACGCTGAAACCTCGACCGAGAGCGTTGATGGCCAGCCGCTCGCATTTCGCAGCGTGTCGCGTCTCTCTGGCAGCGAGACATCCATCGACGGCAACGTGCACGACGGCGTGGCAGATATCGTCACGCATACCGGCGGCGATCAGCAGAAACGCAGCATGCCCTGGCCCAAGGGTGCGCTGCTACCGGAAGGTGTGCGCCTTGCGGCCGTGCGTGCCGGGCTCGAAACTGGCACGCGTTATCGCGCGCTGTCATTCCAGCCATCGAGTCTCGATGCGGCGGAAGTCACCAGCGTCGTCGGCGCAAAGGAACCCGTAAACCTGCCCGATGGACGCATGAACTTGAGTCCGATCGAGCAGACGATTGCATTTTCGGGTTCGCCGCTGCAGAGCCGTGCCTGGGTCGATGCGGAACAGACGATCTACAAATTGACGATGCCGATCCTCGGCGTCGAGCTGACCTTGCTCGCCTGCAGCCATGCATGCGCGACTGCACCGAATCAGGGCAGCGATGTGTTCGCGCGCACCTTGATGGCGTCGCCACGTCCGCTGCAGGCAAGTGAACTCGCCGGCGCGATGCGCTACACCTTGAAGGCGCGTGACCACGGCGCGGCACTCAATTTGCCGCAGACCGATGAGCAGCATGTAGTGCGCGAAGGCGACGCATGGGTGGTGACGATCCAGCATGCCAACGCGTCGCCTGACGAGGCGCAGCCCGCCGCGGACGACTACCTGCCGAATGACTGGCTGCAGAGCAAGGCACCCGAAGTGGTGCAGCTAGCCGAGCGCGCGGTCGGCAACGTGAAGGCCCCGCGCGAGCGTATGCAACGCATCGAAACCTTCGTGCGTGGTTACATCCGCAACAAGACTCTCGACGTCGGCTATGCCTCGGCACTCGAAGTCGCGCGCAAACCCGAAGGCGACTGCACCGAGCATGCTGTCCTTGTGGCCGCGCTCGGACGGGCCAGCGGCATTGCGACGCGCGTTGTCGACGGCCTCGCCTACGCACCCGGTTTCGCCGGCAAGGACCAGGTATTTGTGCCGCATGCGTGGGCGCAAGCCTTCGTCGACGGGCGCTGGCAGAGCTTCGACGCAGCGCTGGCCGGCTTCGATGCCGGCCATATCGCTCTCGCGGTCGGCGACGGCGATCCTTGGCGCTTCTACTCGGGGCTCGACATGCTCGGTCGTATCGAGCTGCGTCAGGTCGAGCCGATTGCGGCCAAGGCGCCCGCAACGCCCTGATGGAAACGGCCGGCGAAGTTCAGCGCGAGGTTCGCCGGCAAGCCGTTCGTCTGTCGCGCAACCGATTCAATCGAAACCGTTCTTGAAGATGGTGTCGTCGGCGTTCACGACATGGATGACCCATGTGCGCTTGTGGTCGAGCAGCGTACCCTCCATCGAAGGTGCAACGAACGTCGTCAGATCCTTCACGCGCAGTTCCAGCGTATGCGTTGGCGGCGATGCGCTCGCTTGGTGGAAGGTATAGCTTGACGAGGTCGCGGAATTGATCGGATTGCCGTCGAGATACCACTGCACGCCGAGCGTGCCGACCGTCGGCTGCAGCAGCGTCGCCTGGAAAATCTGGTTGGTGCCCGCGGTATACGTAATCGCCAAAGCCGTCGACGGCGATTCCGTGCCCGGTTCGATCAAGTCGATGCCGTTCACGGGCACGCCGAAGCCGCCGCGATAGAGCGTGCGCACGTATTCCTGGCGACACACCGGGCAAAACGGCTTGCCGAGGTATTGCATAAGGCATTGCTGATCGACCGGGCGATACATGCCGGTTGTCAGGTAGCGCGCGCCCTGGAACAAACCGACGCCTGCATGGCCCGACGGCGTCGGAATCGGATTGCCTGGCGTGAACCAGGTCGCCCACTTCACCTGCGCGGCGGTGGTCTGGTTGGTGACGTTAGGCTCGCAGGACGCGTTGCCGGAAATATCGCTGCACGCAGGAAAGCCGGGGTAGGCACTGGAGTATTCATCGGCAAGGTGAGTGAAGCTGTGACCGAACTCGTGCAGGATGATCTGCTTGGCCTGCGCATGCGTCGACGTCACCGATATGTTGCCGCCGGACCCGCCGTACGTAGTGTCGTTGACGACGACGAAGATTTTGTCCCAACCCGGATAGGCGGCTGCCGCCGCTAGCACCAGGGATTGGTTCACCGTGATCAGACGCTGGATCTGGGACGTACAGAATTGCGCACTGAATGCCGTGTTGACGTAGTGACCAGCCAGCGGATCGGCGATTGCGGCGTTGTCGGAACAGCAGCTCGAATTCGTACACCCGGCCTGATACGGCGGATGATCGGCGCCGGACTGGGCCGAGGCTATGAAGCCGGTCGTCCAGTTCACGAAACTCTGATACTCATGATACGGCGTCAGCCCAAAAAACGAATCGTGCAGGACCGTTGCATCGGTGTTGAACTGAGACTGCTGTGCACTGGTATAGCCATCGCCGACGACAAGCAGGTCGAGTCTATTGGCCGAATTGCCACTGCTTGGCTCACGCGCGATCTGCAATTCGGGAATACTAGCGGCGAGCGAAAGCGTGCGCGCACTCGCGGCGAGCACGTCCAGATCGATACGTTGGCCGCCGCTCGTCTGGGTGAATTCAAGTGCATCCGCATCCGCAACCGGGATACGCACGACGAAACTTCGCTCAGCCTTCGCGACCGCAACGGCATCGATCGATCCATCGCCGTGTTCCGGGTCGTGCGCGAATTCGCCACGCAGGTTCGGCACGGTCACGGACCGTTCACCCAGATCCGTGCCATGACGCCACGCATGATAGGCAACGCTTTCCTCGTGCGCCGATGCCGTCGCCACAGCTGCATTCGAATGCGCAATCGCAGGCTGCTCCAGATCCACTTCGGTATAGAACACCGGCTGCACGCGGTCGTCGAGATCCATCGTGAAAACGATATAGCGCGTGGGTACAGCGAGTGCCGACGTCGATACGAGGACAGCGAGCATCGCGAACGCGGTCATCCAGTGACGTGACTTCATGAAGTTCCTTCGCGAACGTTGAACCGCGGAGCGCGGTGGGAACGAGCCTAGCACCGGCGCGTTGATCGCAGCTGGCCCCACTGTCGATTTTTGTGGGCGAGCCAATATGTGATATCATTTTGATACCATAATGTTGGGGTTCTTCAATGAACGAACGCAACGCGTTTTCGCTGGCTGGTATTCCGGTCGTGATGATCCTCATTGCCGGGTGGCTCTTGACCGGTTTCTGGCTGTTCAACACGGTCACCAGTCAGCATCAACCTGGGCCGGGGCAGATCGTGCCGATCGTCCCGCTGTTCATCCTGCTGGGATTCCTGGGCAAGGGCTTCTTCCAGGTGCAGCCGAACCAAGGCCAGGTGCTGCAGCTGTTCGGGCACTATTCCGGCACCGTGCGTGACGAAGGCCTGCGTTGGACCAACCCGTTCTACGCGAAGCGTCCGATTTCCCTGCGCGTGCGCAACTTCGAATCGAGCAAGCTCAAGGTCAACGACAGCGACGGCAATCCGATCGAGATTGCGGCTGTCGTGGTCTGGCAGGTCGTGGATACCGCCGAAGCGGTGTTCTGCGTCGATGACTACGAGAACTACGTGCAGATCCAGTCGGAATCCGCGCTGCGCCAGATGGCGCAAAGCTATCCGTACGACTCGCACGACACCAAGGAACCGTCGTTGCGCAGCCACGGCGATGTGGTCAACTCGCATTTGCGCGACGAGATCCAGCAACGTCTCGGCAAGGCCGGCGTGAAAGTTGTGGAATCGCGTATCAGCCATCTCGCCTACGCGCAGGAAATCGCACAGGCGATGCTGCAACGCCAGCAGGCCGGCGCCATCATCGCGGCACGCACGCGCATCGTCGAAGGTGCCGTGAGCATGGTCGAGATGGCATTGA
>JBDSFA010000357.1:0-4438 GCA_039919785.1 Dokdonella sp.
GCCGGCGTCGCGGGGGAGGCCGACGA
The DNA here is from genome assembly GCA_039919785.1 of Dokdonella sp. GTDB lineage: Bacteria > Pseudomonadota > Gammaproteobacteria > Xanthomonadales > Rhodanobacteraceae > Dokdonella_A. The sequence continues at coordinate 27 of JBDSFA010000357.1, forward strand.
TGTCCGAAGACGAGCGGGGTGCGCGCGAGGCCATGTCCAAGGTGGACACGGCCTGGCTGCGCATGGAGCGGCCGACCAACCGCATGATGATCACCGGCGTGATGATGTTCGCCGGTCCGCTCGATCCGCTTGCGATCAAGGCGCTGCTCGCCGAGCGCTTCCTCGCGTTCCGACGCTTCCGTCAGAAAGCCGTGATGGGCACCAACGGTGCGTTCTGGGAAACCGATCAGGATTTCGACATCGATTGGCACGTGCGCATCGCGCGCCTTCCCGGTGCCGCCGACAAGGCCCAGCTGGAAGCCTTCGTCAGCGAGCTCGCCTCGTCGCCGCTCGACATGTCCAGGCCGCTGTGGCAGTACAACGTCATCGAGGACTACACATCTCCTGAAGGAAAGAGAGGCGGCGTGCTTGTTGCGCGCATCCATCACTGCTACGCGGACGGCCTCGCCCTCGTGCAGGTATTGCTCTCACTCACCGACACCGCACAGCAACCCGAAGCGCGCGCGGAGCTTGCGAAGACCTGGCTCAAGCGCGACCGCGGCAACGTGCTCGACCGCCTGCTCGAACCAACCCAGGACGGCTTCAAGAAACTGCTCGCCGTCGGCGAGAAGGCCGTGGCCAAGGTTGCGCAGATGATTGCCGACCCCGCCGTCGCTGCGAACTTCGCACATGAAGGAAGCGAGATCACACGCGAACTCGGCATCGCACTCACGTTGCCCGATGATCCGATCACCGCACTCAAGGGGCCGCTCAGCGTGACCAAGCGCGTCGCCTGGACCGAACCGCTGCCGCTGGAAGAAGTGAAAACGCTCGGCAAGGCACTCGGCTGCACCGTCAACGACGTGCTGCTCGCGTGTGCCGCCGGCGCAATCCGCGGTTACCTGCGCGACCTCGGCGACGACGTCGACGGCCTCACCATCCGCGCGACCGTGCCGGTGAACCTGCGCCCGCTCGAACACGCAAAGAAACTCGGCAACCACTTTGGCCTCGTCTTCCTCGACCTGCCCATCGGTGAGCCGAACCCATTGCGCCGACTGGAACGCGTCGCGGCCAGCATGCGCGATCTCAAAAGTCGCCGGCAAGCCGTCGTCGCCTTCGGCCTGCTCGCCGCACTCGGCATTGCACCCGCCGCACTGCAAGGCCCCGCACTGGAACTCTTCAGCCGCAAGGCAAGCGCCGTCGCGACCAATGTGCCCGGTCCGCAGCAACCCTTGTTCATGGCCGGCGTCGAAGTTCGTGAGCTCATGTTCTGGGTTCCGCAGACCGGATCGATTGGTCTGGGGCTCTCCATTCTCAGCTACAACGGCCGCGTCCACTTCGGCGTGATCGGCGACAGCAAACGCGTGAAAGATCCCGACGCGATCGTGCAACGCTTCGACGCCGAGTTCGAGAAGCTGATGCTGATTGCGTTGATGGAGGATTGGGAAGAAGAGATTTCGGCGGGGGATGCTGAGGCTACGTTGGGGAGGTATGGGTAAAGTGATCATCCGCCGACTCAAAAAAAGCCTGCGTCCCAATTGTTTCCTGAATTTGCCAAGGACTACGATGCTCATATTTTTACGCATTGCTGCAAGCGCTGTCGTCGTAATGCTCACGCTTTCAGCAACCGTCGCAATTGCAACAACGCCCGAATCGGACCTCAAGAAGATTTTCGAGAACCGCTACGCCGCGATGGATGTGGCCATGGAAGCCCGGGATAGCAAGGCGATTTCCGCGTTTCTTGCGCCCGGATTCCAGAGCATCGACGTCGACGGCACGGTCGAAAACGTGGAACAGATGCTGAAGGACGTCATGGCGATACCCGCCGACGCGGCGAGGGTTTGCGAGACGACCGTTCTATCTGCGGAACGCGATGCAAATGTTGCGACTGTAGTGCAGCGATATCACATGACGACGACTGCGCCATCATCCGACGGGTCCGACAATACGCGCGTTGAGCTCACGGCGGTGTCCACGGATACATGGATCAAATCGGATGGCGCGTGGTTGAGTCAGAAAACTCGGACCGAAGAAATGGAATACAAGAAGGACGGCAAGGTGCTGCTGCACAGACAACGTAAGTTGCAGCCTTGATGCAGCGTATACGGGTCAGGTTCTGAGGTTGCCCCACGTCTTCACGGAAGGGGAATAAGGGTCGGATTGGAATGGAGCGGATTCGGCAGAAATCTGGACCAGGCAAAAGTCGAGGTCAGGTGTAGTTAATTTCCCGCAGGAACGCGTGACGGTGCGTGGGAATTTCACCGTAAGCCTCCGCCCACCTCACCTTCCATCCTGATTGGCTAGCTGTTGCGATCGCGCTCCTTTTGCAATGGAGGCGTGCGGTGATGTCGAACAAATTGTCTACGTGGATGAAGCGGGTCGAGGCGTGGCGGGAGAGCGGACAGTCGGCGGCAGCGTTCTGCCGTTCGCGCGGCCTGGCCTATTCGCAGTTCGTATGCTGGTAGCAAGGAGAAATTGAAGGGGAAATTGGGGTCAGGTTCATTGTCCCAGTCTCGCAAGTAGACCCGACCTCTTTACCGTTGGTTTGCGCAGCGTCGTAGTGCCGGTATCGCGCCATCGTCGCTTCGCCTCGATTGCCGCTTCGCTGCGAGCAGAGCAAATGATAGGCTGCGAGTGGATGTTTCTACAGCTACTTTAGGCTCTATGAAGCCAAAAACTGTCGTGCTTGTACTTCTCGCCGTCATCTCATTTCTCATCGGTGCCTCAGCGCAATACTTCGCGCCGGGTTGTGATCATTCGCCGTCGGATCTGCCTTGTATGCTGGCTGAGGCCTTTCTTATTTTCGCCTGGTACCGCATCGACGCCGATCAACGCGCCTATGAGCGGTCTATTTGGCTCAACATCTGCGTAGTCGTTTTCGCAATTTTTGCGATGCCGTACTATTTCTTCAGCTCCCGTGGCATTAGAGGTGGCTTCGCTTCTTCGAGCGTATTCCTTCTAGCCGCCCTGGTCTCCATTTTACTTACCAGAGCAGGCCATTTTGCTGCTTCCGCACTGCACAGCGGATAAGATGCCAGTGGATAAGGCGGGATAGCGGTGAGGTTGTTTTCTCCGAACGTTTGCGACGCGCGGAAAATCGACGATAGTTCCATTTGTCTGCGCACAGTAGGGAGCGCGGTCGTTTCATCCGTTCGGCGACGACGGAAGCAAGCATGATCACGATGTGGAAATTGGGGTCAGCTTCATCTATACGGCCGAGACCACAAGCGATGCTCTGGAGATGGAGGGCAGAGGTACTATCGGTTTGAAATGCTGACTTCCTCGTTCTGCCTATGCAAATTTTCGAATTCAGACCGCTATTCTCCTGGATTGCTGACTTGGGTTGCGAGTTATGCCCCCTTCCGACGAGTCTCGTGAAAGTCGCGCTGGTCCCGGCGAGACCACTGAAGTTCTCAGTCCGCGAATGCGAGTTGTCGCCGGGATCTGCGCGATCGGCTTGCTGGTTGTTGCTGTCGGCTTGCCGGTCCTGACGTGGTGGCGAAGTGGGGATAGTGCGGGGTGGGGCATTTGGATCGCTGTCGCGCTCGCATCCATGGTGGCCGCTCAGTGCGGACACAAATTGCTTCGGGTTGCGAGAAGCGGTATCGGGCCTCGGTGGATTGAACGCGATTGCCTTTGATCAGCGGACAACCCGTATCAGGGTGCGCGTCCTTTGATGATCGTGCCCGGCGAGTGGGGCGGGCAGTGTCTGTCAGCGCAGGCTTTCCAATCCCATACTTCGCGCGCTGAGCGTTTCGACCGTGTGGGTCCTCACGGCGGGCCGCGCAGGATCGGCGGCGGCAGCCTGTGCAAGAGGAAACGAACGACCGTCGCTCATTTCCGCAAATTCCCGGCCGGACGATGCCCATTAGTCAGCGGGCAATGACCAACACCAGCTTGCCGTTGACGTGGAGCTTAGTCTCAACCTTCAAGTGCAACACCCTGGATGGGATAGGGTGTTGCGATGGACAAGCAGTATCAGCATCTGAGTGCGGAAGAGCGGGCAGCGATCATGATCGAGCACGGCAGGGGAGCGAGCCTTCGTGCGATTGCGCGCACGCTTGATCGCGATGTGGGGACGATCTCACGCGAGGTCAGCCGCAACCGTCTACCGGAATCGATGTTGCAGGTCGCGGCGCGCGAGGCCTACGACGCGACGACAGCGGCGATGGCGTATCGGCTGCGTCGGCAGCGGTGTGGTCGAACGCGCAAGTTGGTCGAAGGAACACGCTTGCATCAGCACGTGCATGATCGGCTGGTGTATTGGCGCTGGTCGCCGCAGCAGATTGCAGCGAGACTCAAGCGCATGCATCCGGACGATCCCACGCAACACGTCAGCCACGAAACGATCTACGCGGCGATCTACGCCTATCCGCGCGGATCGCTGAAGAAGGATATGGTCGAGGCGTTGCGCCAAACCAAGCCGACACGTG
>JBDSFA010000422.1:0-10904 GCA_039919785.1 Dokdonella sp.
GGCTACATCGCCGAGGCGCATGCGAACGGTCATTTGTCCGGCGATGGTCCGTTCACACGTCGCTGCAACGCATGGCTCGAACGGGCAACTGGTACTCACAGGGCCTTGCTGACGCATTCCTGTACAGCTGCGCTTGAGATGGCGGCCCTGCTTGCCGATCTCGAACCCGGCGACGAAGTGATCATGCCGTCGTTCACGTTCGTGTCCACAGCGAATGCATTCGTGCTACGCGGTGCGTTACCGGTGTTCGTGGACATTCGTGCTGACACGCTGAATATCGACGAGGGGCTGATCGAAGCCGCTATAACCGCGCGCACGCGTGCAATCTGCGTCGTGCACTATGCTGGCGTCGGTTGCGAGATGGACCCGATCAATACACTGGCTGAAAGGCACGGACTGCTGGTGATCGAGGATGCGGCGCAAGGCATCATGGCGGCATACAAGGGCCGTCCGCTTGGTTCGCTCGGCCATCTCGCTGCACTCAGTTTCCATGAAACCAAGAACCTGATCTCCGGCGAAGGCGGCGCATTGCTGATCAACGATGAGCGTTTCGCGGAACGGGCCGAGATCATCCGCGAGAAAGGAACCAATCGCTCGCAGTTCTTCCGCGGCCAAGTTGACAAGTACACCTGGGTCGACGTCGGTTCATCCTATTTGCCTGGCGAAATTGTGGCGGCATTCCTTGCTGCACAAATGGAAGATGCCGAACGCATCACTAACGAGCGCCTCGCAATCTGGGATCGCTATCATGCTGCGTTCGCTGGCCTTGAGGCGGCAGAAAAGCTGCGCCGCCCGATCATCCCGGCGCATTGCCGGCACAATGCACATATGTACTATCTGCTGCTGCCGGATCTCGGTTCGCGTTCGCGTCTTATTGATGCGCTCAGGAGCGCTGGCATCCAGCCGGTCTTCCACTATATTCCGCTGCACAGCTCGCCCGCGGGAAAACGCTACGGTCGGACAAGCGGATCGCTGGTCGTTACCGACCGCGTGAGCGACTGCCTCGTCCGTCTGCCTTTCTGGCTGGGGGGCATGGACCAGCAACGCGTGATCGAAGCCGTCGAGGGATTTCTGCGTCCATGACGTCTGCTGCTACGCCCGTGGTTTCGGTCGTCAGTCCGGTCTACTGCTGTGCAGGCTGCCTGCGCGAACTCTGCGCGCGGGTGGCCGCAACGCTCGCACCCATTACCGCCGACTACGAAATCGTGCTGGTCGACGACGCAAGTCCCGACGAAGCGTGGTCAATTCTGCGCGAACTCAGCGCCAGCGACCCGCGGATCAAGGCGCTCCGGCTTTCGCGCAATTTCGGCCAGCACTATGCAATAGCGGCGGGGCTGGCCAGCACGCGTGGAAGCTGGGTCGTTGTGATGGATTGCGACCTGCAGGACCGCCCCGAGGAAATCGCGGCCCTGCTGGCGAAGGCGCGCAGCGACGACTACGATGCTGTGTTCGGCAAGCGAGTCACGCGAAAGGATGGTTGGGGCAAGCGCTTCACGTCGCGTGCGTTCTACGCCGTTCTCAACTACCTGACCGGTGCGCAACATGACGCGGAGACTGCCAATTTCGGCGTCTTCAGCCGCACGCTGGTCGACGTCATCAATCGCATGCCAGAGCAGTCACGCTGCTTTCCGCTGATGGTGAAATGGACCGGCATGAAGATTGGAACGCTCGCGGTCGATCACGAGTTGCGCGCGATCGGGCAATCGTCCTACAGCCTGCGCAAGCGCATCCGTCTCGCCATCGACATCGTGCTTTCCTATTCCGACAAGCCGCTGCGACTGGTCGCCAAACTCGGTATCGGGTTTGCCCTCCTGTCAATGCTGATTGCGTGCCTTGGCGTATACCGTTACACCGTGGGCGACGTCCAGGTCGCTGGCTATACGAGCATCATCGCCTCCATGTGGCTGCTGGCCGGGATCATCCTGTTCTGTCTGGGCGTGATCGGCCTCTACGTGGGCAGGACCTTCGAGAACGTGAAGGGTCGGCCGCAATACATCGTGCGCGAATCGCTCAATGTCGACCAACCCAGCTGAAGGAATCGGTGCATTGATGAAGCCAGAATTTTCCGAGCTGGAGAGCCAACGTTTCGACCTGCGCGTGTTCCGTGCCTCCGACGACAATCTGGACGAGCGCGCGCTCTTCCAGTCGCTGCTGGAACAGCGCGCCGACCTGCTGATCCTGAGATTGCCATCGCCCGCTGGAAAAGTGGCTGCTCGCATGAATCGATTCGGCGTCGAGGTCACGCACGCGGATACGCTCGTTTATTACGACATCGATCTTGCTTCGTACGAACCCAAGCACCTGCGCAACCAGAACATCAGCTTCGTCGAGGCGACCAGCGCAGACGTCATGACGCTCGACACGCTGATCGACGAAATCTTCATCGACTACAAGAGTCACTATCACGCCAGCCCCTTGCTGCCACCTGCGCAGATCCTTGCCGGCTACAAGGAATGGGCGCGCAATCACATCGCAAGCGTCGATCAACGACACGTCACCTGGATCGTTCGCGATGGTGCCCGATTGCTGGGTTTCTGTTGTTGTGCGTTCGACGCGGTCAGTGGTGAATCCGAGGGCGTGCTTTACGGCATCCGGCCTGACGCTGCCGGCGGCGGTCTCTACGGAGACATGATTCGTTACACACAGGCGCACTTCAAGGCGAACGGCTTTCGCCACATGAAGGTCTCCACCCAAGTGCACAACTACGCCGTGCAAAAGGTTTGGACGCGCGAGGGTTTCTCAATGAAACAGGCGCTCGATACGTTTCATGTGACCTGTTTGTTCAACCGATCCTGGATAGAACCGATCATTGAGTCGCTGACGGTGGAGCCGGCGGATGTAGCGCGTTATGCCGAACTCAGTGGTGATTTCAATCCCGTACATTTTGACGATGATGCCGCACGTGCTGCCGGATTTTCGGGGCGCATCAGCCATGGGATGCTCTTCGCCAATTGGCTGTCGCGATACTTCGGCACGGTTGTGCCAGGCAACGGCACGATTTTCCTGAAAAACATCATGGTCTTTATGAAACCCGTATATCCGGGCGTGGCACACCAAATTATTCTCCGTTTTCCTGTTGTGCAGAAAAATGGTTTCTACAAGGCCGTGTCCGAACTTCGCGACGCTGGCGGAGAAGTCTGCGCCATTGCGTTCTGCGACCTCATTCGCCGCACATAGTGGACTACAGCGCTCTTTTCGGTAGCGGCTCGCTCGATTTCGCGGCGCTGAACTCGCCGTTATGGCGGGCTATCCTGCCCGGCGACCTTGTACCGGCGCGCCCTGTCATTGAGCCCATAGCCACGACCAGAGGCCTCGCTCCGCGGCGGCGTCCATCACCACGATTCGGGTCACCCTCCATCTCCCACATGACCCGTACAGTCTGCTGGTAACGCAGATCCGGCCTTGAGATTTTCAGCGACACCCACTCCGAGTGATACCTTCCATGGAAAAAATTCCATCCATTCGTGGCAACGCTCTTGACCGGCTCGCTCTGCATTGCACGGCCCTGCCACCCTGGATGGATTCCGCCTTGGCAGCTTTCCTCAGCGTCGCCATTGCGGTGTGTGCGTATGGGCTATGGCCTGCGACTCTAGGCACCCCGCTCGCCATCAATGGCGATCCGATTTGGTATCTGTACCTCATCAAGACTTTGGCAGAACACGGCTGGATCGTGACCAATTCGGAAATGGGAGCGCCGTTCGGCGCTCAACTGCTCGACTTCCCGATCCCAGAGCCAACGAATTTCCTGCTCGTGCTTTGTCTTTCCTTGTTCTCACACAGCCCGTTCGTCATTTTCAATTTGTTCTTTCTGGTTTCGTTCGCTACTTGCGCGATCGCTGCACGTTGGGCGATTGCGTGTTTCGGCACGGGCCGCTTGCTCGCAATGGCAGGTGCGATCCTCTTCGCAATACTTCCGTATCACTTCCTGCGACTCGGACATTTGTTCCTCGCGTCGTATTTTTCAGTAGCGATCATGGGCTGCTACGCCATGCGGCTGGCCCTGTATCGTGCGCCTCATGTTGCAGATGAACCGACCACGCATCCCGGCTCATTGTTGCTGCTTGCTGTCGCTGCTGGCGGCGGAATCTACTACGCATTTTTTGGCTGTTTGTTTATTGGAGTCGGAGCCATCCTTGGCTCGTTGCACTCTCGTTATGCAGCCCCACTGCGCGTTGGCTGCAGCTACATTGCAATTGTCACGCTTGTTGTGGTGCTCAGCCTGACCCCCAGCATCGCTTTTCACATTTCGGCCGGACCGAACCAACATGTCGCGCAAAGGGCTCCGCAGGATGCGGAAATTTACGGCCTGCGCATCACTCAGCTGCTATTGCCGACAATCGGCCACCGCATCCAGTCACTGGCTGCCATCACAACCGCTTATGAAGCCACGGCTCCATTGATCAATGAGAACAAGACTGCGGCACTCGGCGCAATCGGAAGTTTCGGTTTTCTGGCCGCTATCGTCGTGGGCCTGCTAGGTGGGTGGTCGCGCCACCGCGTACTGGCTGCCGCGGGAACTTTGGTAGCCATTGGTTTGCTTTACGCGAATATCGGTGGCTTCGGCGCGTTGTTCGCGCGATTTGTCACACCCGATATCCGTGGACTCAACCGGATCAGCGTCTACATTGGCTTTTTTTCCATCCTGTCTGTGCTCGTACTCGCGCATCAGCTGCTTGCCTCGCGACGAAATGTGGGGCTCGCTGCACTTTTCGCTGCCTTTCTGGTCGGAGTCGGATGGCTGGATCAAATTCCGGTGCGCACTATTGGGCGCATCGATGCCCGTACTTTTCAGCAGCAGCAAGCCTTTTTTGATCAGCTGCAGCTCGACCTTCCGCGTGGATCTGCTGTATTTCAACTTCCATACATGTATTTTCCCGAGAGCCCTAGCCAAGGATCACTCGGTAGCTATGATCAGTTGGTGCCGTATCTGCGCACACGCGACTTGCACTGGAGTTTCGGCGACATGCACGGCCGTTCGTCGGACACATGGGACGAGCAGGTTTCCAGCTTGAGCAGCAAGGAAATGGCGGTCGCGCTGGGGCACGCCGGTTTCGGAGCCGTGTATGTTGATCGGCGCGGATATGCCGACCACGGTGCCGCCATCGAAAAAGAGCTCGTGGCGACGTTGGGCGCACCTTTTCTTGAGGACGTCACGCGAACACTCGCCGTCTATCGCATCCCACGGCCGTCGCCACTGACGCGCCCGTTCATTGCCATCGATGCAGGGCGCAACTGGTTCCCGTGGGAGAGCAACGCGAAGGATCCGAGCACATGGAGCAAAGGCGATGCAGACCTTATGATTGCAAATCCAGCCGATTATGCCGTTCGGACAACTGTGCGGTTTACGTTGGCCACGCTGCTCCATCGACACGTCAAGATCAGTTATGGGGATCGGTTACTGTCTGAATACGATTTGTCCCCGGGCAAGACAACCGATGTCGTGGTGACCATTAACGCTGCCGCTGGCATATCGAATCTGGCGCTGACTACTGATGAATCAGCAGCGGTTGCCAGCAATGGCGATCCGCGACATCTCGCTTTTCAGATCCGAAAACTCGCCTACGGTGCAAGTCCTTGAAGACAGTTTCAGGAAGGTTGGTTCACCAACGCTTGTATGCCAATTCGCCTGGTGAACTGATCGTGCTCATGGATCGCACGCGCTGATGGATAGTCCCAAGCATCTGAATCGCGCATTGGCACACCATCCGCGATTGTTGGCACACGGTCGATGCTTTTAGTCCCCAGCGTGGCAGCCTTGAAAATACTCGTTGCGTGCAGATAGGCTACTCGTTGTGGTTCACCAGAAAATCAGCAGACAGTAACATCAACACAACATTTTGACTGGGCATCCTTGCTGTCGAACCAACTGACTCCTTCCTGCACCATGGTCCAGATGAGGCGGAGTTCCCCTGTGCGATGCGGCGCCCTGAGCAATCCATGCAACAGAATGCGCTCGCCGGGTTCAAGATCGCGTGGAAGGCAGGTTCGCAGCCCATCGAATGTGATCACATTGTTGTCGGCGTCAAGCCAGTGATATGAAAGGGAAACCAGGTGCTTTCCGTACGCGCGCCAAGTTTCGACACCGGTGTTCTCGATATCGATATTCACGAGCAGCTCGGCGCCCATCGATACCGCCGGCAGGGATGAAAGCGGCGTGATGCGTGCCGAAAAATCCCGCAGGGGTGAGTTCAGCCGTCCTGACGACAACGCTGGCGTCGATGGGTCAATCGACACACGGCGGGCCTCGATGCTCCCTTGCGCGGACAGCTGTGCAAATGTTGCGCGGGCATCCATCATCACCCTTCCGTTGAACGACACGGTAGCCCATCCGTGCACGTCGAAACTGGCAGCATTGTCTTTCCAGTGATGGCATCCCTCCAGATATGAGTTATTGCGTATCAACATCGCATCCACGGTGTAGGCGCCACCCTCCATCCGGTTCACGAAAGCAAAACAAAAGCAATATCGGCCGGGGGCTACGTGGTGCGTGTCGCCCAGCAAATGCGTTGTGGTTCCGAATACCGGGAGTCCGCGCTCATCGCGAATCAGGAAACCCGCGGTTACCTTGTCGGCCGCCTCATGCGCAACGAATTCAATGTAAATCATGATTTGCTCGCCTATCATGGCAAGGGAAGCCCCGGACATTTCGCCGCTGACTCGCACACTCGCAATCTCCAGGCGACGATCTCCAAATTCCCGCGGTGCTGAGACGCCCCGGGATGATTGCTGGCGGTCGGCACCGTTTTGCGTACCCATAGCTGGTCGGACGTTCCGTCGCACTCCAGAAGCCAGAATCGACGCACGACGCAGACGCCGGAACCGTTCAACCGCATGTTCGTATACGAGCCTGTCGTATTGAAGCAATTCGTCCAGCTTCCTTCGCGATGCAGGAGCCAATTGATCTGGCGCAACGCGCCGACTCGTCACATTGACGCGATCGAGGGCCTTGTCACCGGCCCATCCCATGCGAGCCGCTATCATGCTGACGAAGTCGTCGATCTCACTATGGATGCCGACAAAATCGATATCGTCAAGTGCAACTTGCGCTGCGGCCACCCGTTCAGGCCAGGACAATATGGTTAGCGACTGCGTGCCCAACGGATACAAGAGTGCTGTCTGCAGATTCAGATCGACAAGGTCACCGTCTGCAAGTTCATCGATGTACTGGTCTATATCCAGCGACAACACGCGGCGGTCGACCGCATGATTCTGCGCGTCAAACTTTCGAAAATAGAAATACGAGAGAAATCGATCGATCGGGTCGCGCAGGACTGTGATCGACACGCGCTCTCTGGGCAATGTCTGTCCCTGTTCCGCATGCAAGTGACCACATATCGCGCGGAAATCAGAATATCGGCCCAGCGCCTCTTCGAGGCGCATATTGAGGTTTTTCGAAACCTGGTCCTCGCCAAGATGCCTTGCGAAAAGATTGCGCAGCGCAGTGCCCGCAGTTTTTGGCAGGTGCAGAAACAGGATCTGTTCGCTCGCGACCGAGTTCTCCGACTCGCCAGCGGCTGAATTGTGCTGCATGCGCAACCGACTCCGCTATGATTTCACGTTCAGCCCAGCGCAGTTGCAAGCTCGTCGCGCAAATCGGCGACATCTTCAACACCCACTGACAACCGGATCAGACCATCGCTGATACCGAGTCGCTTGCGGTTCGCCGGTGGAATTGAGGCGTGCGTCATGATCGCAGGATGTTCAATCAGGCTTTCAACCCCTCCAAGGGACTCGGCGAGTGCAAATAGATGGCAGTGCTCGAGTACCTTGCGCGCCTTGCGCAGGCCGCCCTTGACCTCGACCGACACTATGCCGCCGAAGCCATCCATCTGTTTCTTAGCCAATGCATGCTGCGGATGGGATTTCAGCCCCGGATAGATCACGCGTTCGATCGCTGGATGTTTTTCCAGCCAGCTCGCGAGTGCCAGCGCGCCTTCGCAATGCGCGCGCATGCGCAGGTGCAGGGTTTTCAGGCCGCGCATCGCGAGGAATGAATCGAATGGACCGGCGACTGCGCCAACCGAGTTGTGCAGGAAGGCCATCTGCTCGGCGAGCTCAGCGTTGTCGCCCACGACGGCTATGCCGCCGACCATATCCGAGTGTCCATTCAAGTACTTTGTCGCCGAATGCACCACGATGTCTGCACCATACTCCAGCGGGCGCTGCAGCATCGGCGAGCAAAACGTGTTGTCGACGACCAGGATCAGGCCATGCTTCTTGGCGAACGCACCGAGCTTGGCGAGATCGACGAGCTTCAACATCGGATTGGTCGGCGTCTCCGCCCAGATCATGCGCGTATTCGGCTTCAACGCGGCCTTCAACGCAGCTGTGTCGTTGAGGTCGATGAACGTGAAGTCGAGACCTGCACTGCGACGCCGCACTCGCTCAAACAAGCGATAGCTACCGCCGTAAAGATCATCCATCGCAATCACATGGCTGCCCGAATCGAGCAGGTCCAGCACCGTCGCAGCAGCTGCCAAACCGGATCCGAACGCATAGCCTTGTCGGCCGCCTTCAAGATCGGCGACACACCGCTCGTACGCCATTCGCGTCGGGTTCTGGGTACGCGAATATTCATACCCTTTGTGCACGCCGGGACTCTGCTGCACGTAGGTTGAAGTGGCATATATCGGCACCATAATAGCGCCGGTCGTTGGATCTGGGCTCTGGCCAGCGTGGATCGCCCTAGTGGCGAGAGAGTGACTCGATTTACCGGATGCCTTTTTCATGTTTTTCTGTCTCATTCAATGCCGTGGTATTACCAATAGATCGAGGTGGGCGCGCCCAGCGGTATTCAATGCAACATCCTCCTGCTCCCACAGGCGCAAGAGTGATTCGGAATCAACGCAGGCAGAGCGCTTTCCGTCGAAATGAAGCACGGCCACGTCGCCAAAGCGCAGCAATAGTTCGGCGTATTCCCGGGGTTCAACCTGCGCGTTTTCACGCATGCATTTTGGATGAAACTCGGTCAGGACGACTGGGCGGTCGCGGTCGAGAATTTTGTTGAATCCACGCCATGCATGCAGTTCATAGCCCTCGATGTCAAACTTCACTACATCGAATCGCTTTGCGCCGACAAGCAAGTCTAGGCGTCTGGTTTGCGCGAAGAGGGGCGCGTCCGTCCGCACCCACTCTCGGACTACCTCTCCGTTTGAAGACCCCGCCTGCGTACCCATGCAGACTACACCTTCATCTTCTGCAGCGGCGAAGGGGTGGACCTGGACGTGATTGAAGCGGTTTTTGGCGATTGTTGCGTAGATGAGCTGAAGATTTTTGTCCATGGGCTCTATAGCAACGACGTGTCCCGCGGGACCAACCACATAGGCAGCGAGAGCAGTGAAGTAGCCAATGTTGGCGCCCACGTCCAGGAAGCCATGGCCTGCATGAAGATTTTCGCGTAATGCATTCGTAACGTGCTCTTCCCATTGGCCGGTCTTTGCTATGACTTTCCCAACATCGTTGTCATCTGCGCAAATCATTACCACGAATCCACCAAGCGCAACTTCTTTCATGTGGCTGCTATATCGGCTGTAAAATTCATTCGATCCTAGAAATATTTTCGCCAAATCGCCGGGTGAAATGACGTTGTCTCGAACCAGCCGGGAGAAAGATTCCAGACCCCGCGCATCAGGGATTCTCCCCAATATTAGACGGTACGCGTATCGCACATCCTCGGCCGTTGCACGGTCCACTTTTTTGGTATTCATTCTGAAGATCATCGTTTCATCACAATGATTCCGAACGACGTCGAAGCATACGGGCCGATACGCAGCTTGATATGCGAACGCCCGCCATACGGAGATTCGTCGACGAATTGATCGGCATCGCTGTCTCCCGAATAGAAGTCGAGCGGCTGAACGTGATGCCCTAGCCCGCGCAGCCGCGCAGCCAGCTCGATCAGATCAGACTTTCGATAGATTACCGATCCGCCGGTTTCGACCGTCTCCGTTTCCGAATCGCAGTTGAGCTCTGTCGTATGCACGGCGATGCCACCCGGTCGCAGGCAATCCATCGCGTTTACGACGAATTCCAGTCCGTATTTAAGACTACCCAGATGTTCCAGCGCACATGATGACCACAGAAAATCGAATCCCCTTGCCGATGTAGGAATGGCGCGCATGTCGAGGTTCTCGAACCTGACCCGTCGCGTGAATTCGTCTACCGCGCAGAGACCTTTGCGATTGAGTTGCTCAAGGCCTGTTGCATGCTGATCCGAATCAACCCAGCCTGCTTCCAAAGCGAGGGCCTGATCGAGATCGGTTGCGAGAACATTGCAGCCCAGACTGGCGAACAGAGCCGTAAGCTGTTCCGTTCCCACTGCGAACCCCAACCCTTTGGAATCGGCTTGGAGGGCGCCCCGTTCGTACAGGGCCTGGGTGATGAAACACCACTCCCACAGCTTGCGATGCAAGCCTCCTGGTCGTTCCGCGAGCCGCCGCGCCCAGTACAGAAAGACCGGCGACTCAAGTTGCTGCTGGGTGCAAGCTTGGCATTGCAATAGCGCAGACCCGCGGGGCGGCGCGGGGCCCGTCGGAATCTGGACCAGGCAACCAAAGCGGGAGATGAATTCCGCGGAGCCGAAAAAGCCGCGCGCGAGTTCAACGGCATCAGGCGCCGATGTTTCCAGCAGCTTCAGATGGCTCTCGTAGCCACCCTGGTCGGCCTCACGCCCAAGCAGGAGACGATAAGCGTGCAGGATATCACCACTAGTAGCTTTGATCGTGCTCATGTATTCCAATGGTCCGTCGTGATCGTGCTGCCGCGGATGGCGCAGCGCAGTTCAACCCGCCCGTCGGCGCAAATAGTTCAACAAATCAATCCGCGTGATCAGCCCGACAAACTTCGCACCATCCATCACGATGGCGACGTGTCCCGCGTCGAAAACCGGCATCAGCGATTCGATC
>JBDSFA010000367.1:0-18531 GCA_039919785.1 Dokdonella sp.
GCAGCGACCGCGACATTTCTGCACACGGCGGCATTTCAATCCGAATGCCCCGTCTTCCCGCAGGGAACGTCCGATCGCGAGTGGGGAGCCCTCTTTTGTGGGAGCGGCTTCAGCCGCGATGCTTTTCGATCAAGAGCATCGCGACTCAAGACGCTCCCACAGACAGCCGCTCCCACAAGACACGCCGCATTGGCATATCCGAGCGTCGCTGCATCTTAGACGCGGCGGAACACCAGAGTGCCGTTGGTGCCGCCGAAGCCGAACGAATTGGACATCACGATATCGAGTTTCGCGTCGCGGGCGGTATGCGGCACGAAATCGAGGTCGCAGCCCTCGCCCGGATTGTCCAGATTGATCGTCGGCGGCACTACGCCATCGCGCAGCGCCAGAATCGAGAAGATCGCCTCGATGCCGCCGGCAGCGCCCAGCAGGTGTCCGGTCATCGACTTGGTCGAGCTGACCATCACTTTCTTCGCATGCTCGCCGAATACACCCTTGATACCCTGCACCTCGGCAACGTCTCCAGCGGGCGTCGACGTGCCGTGCGCATTGATGTATTGCACGTCCGTGAGGTTGAGGCCCGCATCCTTGACGGCAGCGACCATGCAGCGGCCACCGCCCTCGCCGTTCTCGCTCGGCGAGGTCATGTGGTACGCGTCGCCGCTCATGCCGAAGCCGACCAGCTCGCAATAGATGCGTGCGCCGCGCTTCTTGGCGTGTTCGTACTCCTCGATGACCAGTACGCCGGCACCGTCGGACAGCACGAAGCCATCGCGGTCGCGATCCCACGGTCGACTCGCTTTCTGCGGCTCGTCGTTGCGCGTTGACAACGCGCGCGCGGAGCAGAAACCGCCCACCGCAGTGCCCACTGTCGAGAATTCGGCGCCACCGGCAACCATCGCGTCGGCGTCGCCATACTGAATCAGCCGCATGGCGAGGCCGATGTTGTGCGTCGCCGTGGTGCAGGCGGTCACGCAGGCGATGTTCGGCCCCTTCAACCCCAGCATGATCGAAAGGTTGCCCGAGGCCATGTTGATGATCGAGCTCGGCACGAAGAATGGCGAGATCTTGCGCTGGCCATGTTCGTGATACGTGATCGAGGTCTTCTCGATCGTCGCAATGCCGCCGATGCCAGCGCCGACCGCAACGCCGATGCGCTCCGCATCGTGTTCGTGCGGATGCAGACCGGCATCCGCCAGCGCTTGCACCGACGCAGCAATGCCGTAGTGGATGAACGGATCCATCTTCTTGACGTCTTTCGCCGCAACGAACTGCGCGGGATCGAAATCACGCACCTCGCCGGCAATGCGCGTCGGGAACGTCGACGCATCAAAATGCGTGATCGGTCCGATGCCACTGCGACCGGCGGTGATGTTCGCCCATGCGGTGGCTACATCATTGCCGACGGGGCTGATGATGCCGAGACCGGTGACGACGACGCGACGTTTGCTCATGGGACGACACTGCCTGTTCGATTGCGATCGCTGTAGTGGAAATTCCCGCATTCAAACGGGATCACCCTGCCGCTCCGCGCATCAGCGACAAACATACGCGGGCGTGTGTTGCATGTCGCTGGTCATTGTTTCCGCATTGCGAACCGCGCGGATGCACGAATGGCTCGCTGGTGTCGGGAACGCCAGCGGGCCAGCATACCGACCATCCATAGCCATCGCCGATTGTGCTCCTGCATTCCGACCCACAGGGACGTGGGAAGTGTTCGCGGGCGTCAGGAGCGCCCGCGGACCGGCATACCGACCATCCATGGCCATCGCCGAAAACTGCTCCTGCATTTCGACCCACAGGGACGCGGGAAGTGTTCGCGGGCGTCAGGAGCGCCCGCGGACCCGCGTACCGGCCATCCATGGCCATAAAACGAAAGCTGCGCCTCGTGGGCGCAGCATCGTGTAACGCTTGGCGACAGACCTCAGGCCTTGACGTGTGCCTTGACGTAGTCGACAGCCTGCTGGACCGTTGTGATCTTCTCGGCTTCCTCGTCAGGAATTTCGCACTCGAACTCCTCTTCAAGCGCCATCACCAACTCGACGGTATCGAGCGAATCCGCACCGAGATCGTCCACGAACGACGCATTCGGTGTGACCTCATCTTCCTTCACACCCAACTGCTCAACGACGATCTTCTTGACGCGTTCTTCGATAGTGCTCATGTGTACCAGTACCTCCGATCGGAATTCTTGCGACCCGTACCGCGTGGCGCGGATCGCGTGGGCGGTACGCCCTTTTCGAGACGCGGCATTGTAGTGGAAGGATTGAACCCTCGCCACCTGCCGGACCAGCCTTGTGCCGCAACTCGAACTCGTGGCCGCAGTGTGCTCCAAGATGCTGTTTCGCAACAGCCCGCTATCCGCCTGGCAACGACTTTCGATGCCGGTCGAACGTCTAGGCCATGTACATGCCACCATTCACATGCAGCGTTTCGCCGGTGATGTACGCAGCGGCTGGCGACGCAAGGAACGCGACCGCCTTGGCAATATCGTCGGCAGCGCCAAGACGACCCAGCGCAATCTGGCCGAGCAAGGCATTGCGTTGTTCTTCGGGCAACGCACGCGTCATGTCGGTGTCGATGAAACCCGGAGCGACGACGTTCACGGTGATGCCGCGCGAACCGATCTCGCGTGCGAGCGATTTCGAAAACGCGATGATGCCGGCCTTGGCCGCCGCATAGTTCGCCTGCCCCGGATTGCCGGTCAGTCCGATTACCGAGGCAATCGAGACAATGCGGCCCTTGCGCGCTTTCATCATGCCGCGCAGTACGGCCTTGGATGTACGAAAAACCGAGGTGAGGTTGGTATCGATGATCACCTGCCAATCTTCTTCCTTCATGCGCATCAGCAGTTGATCGCGCGTGATGCCGGCATTGTTGACGAGAATCGACACGGCGCCGAATTCCTTGCTCACGGAGTCGATCAGGCCCTCCACTGCCGCACCGTCGGTGACATTCAACGAGCGCCCAACTCCGCCGAGCGCAGCGAGACGCGCGTCGATCGCCTGCGCGCCGATGTCTGTGGTTGCAGTGCCGATCACCTTCGCGCCCAACGCTGCGAGTTCGTCGGCAATGGCCGCACCGATGCCGCGACTGGCGCCGGTCACCAGCGCGATTTCACCTTCCAGAATCCTCTCCATCAGCCACGTCCCGCTTCACCAACAAGGGCGCGAACCTTACACGGAAATGCGCCCGCCCTGCACCTCAGGCGTGACAGCAATCCGCGGCGGAATTTGCATATTCGTCGTGGCGGCGCCACCACACACCCGTCTCGTTGCGTCCCTTCGGTGCATGATCGAGCCATTGGTACATGCCCCACAGACCGTCCAGTCCGCGCGCGTAAGTCGAGTAGGTGTGATGGACCACGCCGTCGTCCAGCACAAACGCACTCAGCCCCGGTCGCTCGCGGATGTAGGTGGATGGATCGGTTCCACACATGCGCGCAAACTGAGCCACGGGAGTTTCGCAACCGTTGCCGGAATCCGATTTCACCGACTGCATATCTTCGAGCTCGCGCCCCGCCGGCGTCGCAGGTTCGCGTCGGTAGTTGTATTCGGCGCCGCCCGCGTGTTGCTGCGCTTCGGTAATGCCGACGGCGAAGTCGAAATTGAAATCGCTACTGAACGAGGACGCCCACGGAAACGTCCAGCCCATGCGTCGCTTGTACGCCTGCAACTTCACCAACGGCGCGCGCGATACAGCGGCAAGCGTCACGTCATGAGAGGCCAGATGCACGGCAAAACCGTTGAATCCATCCGCGATTGACGAGCAGGACGGACAGCCTGCCGTGTAGTCCGGCCCGAACATGAAATGGTAGACCAGCAGCTGGGACCGTCCGTTGAAAAGCTCAGCCAGCGACGCGTTACCCTGTTCGCTGTCGAATCGATAGTCCTTGTCGAGCCGCACCCACGGCAACGCCTGGCGCCGCCGAGCAAGTTCGTCGCTGCGCTGGGTCAACTCTTTTTCCTCGCGCAAGAGCTGCATGCGCTCGACCCGCCATTGCTCACGCGACACCACCATGTGGGCGATGGGCGCTTGCCTGATTTCGCGTTTCATCCGACACCTCCGATTTTCCGATTGCGACCCTTGCGTGCAGCTACTCTCGCGCTCGACGCGTTCGCCATTCGAGCGTCGCTCGGCACCGCGTTTCGTCGCCACCCACACCGGCAGACCACCAGCCGATCGGCGCCGGCCCAGGCGATCGCTGAGACGCCGATGCCGATCGGACACATGGCGATCAGCCTTGGACCACCTGGCCGGACAGCGCGTCGAGGAAATACGTCCAGCCGCGCGTGTGCGCCATGGCCATTTCTTCATCCGGCAGGCCTTCGTGGCTCAGGCGCACCTCGGTCTGCGCGCCGCGCGGCGTGAACTCGATCGTGACCACGGACTCCTTGCCGCGCGTGTGCTCGCTGACCCACGTGAACTCGAGCAGACGCGGACTTTCCACGCGCAGATAGCGGCCGTAGTGCGGACGCACATCGCCGTTGCGCAGCATGCCGAGGTAGAACAGG
Source organism: Dokdonella sp. (assembly GCA_039919785.1). GTDB lineage: Bacteria > Pseudomonadota > Gammaproteobacteria > Xanthomonadales > Rhodanobacteraceae > Dokdonella_A. Next base: position 4,515 of record JBDSFA010000367.1, read on the forward strand.
CCACCGGGGCGTGCATCCATCACTGCGTCGCCGCCTTCCGCCAGCCAGATTTTTGCATGAGAGGGATCAGTCCAGGCGCGGAACAAGCGCTCGGGCGAAGCCTCGTAGGTTTTCGGCACACTGATCCGGAACGGACCCATGGCGCTTTCGTTACGGCTGATCATCGTCGGACTCCTTGGTTTGATCGAGAAAGGTTTCCAGCGCGTCGAGGCGCTGGTTCCAGAAACGTTCGTACTGCGATGTCCAGCGCACGACCTCGCGCAGTGGTACCGCGCGCAGATGCAGGTAGTGCTCGCGCCCGATGCGCTCCCTGCGGACGAGGCCGGCACGCTCCAGCACCTTGACGTGCTTGGACACCGCGTTCAGCGACATGCGGAACGGTGATGCGAGATCCGTCACACGGATTTCGCCACGGGTCAGGCGCGCGACGATGCGGCGACGGGTCGGGTCGGCGAGTGCTGCAAAGGCAAGATCGAGAGCGGACATGGCGTATATCATTCAACTCAATGGTTGAATAATACAGCGCGAAAAAATGGCGTCAAGCGCCAGCGTCGTCAAACGGAAAAGGGTCCGCACACCGCGGCGCTGGATTCAATCGCGCCATTCTGCGAGAGCGTTGTCGAAATCACCAGGCAAGCTGAGCGAGCGCCCGTCGAGCGTCTTGTCTATGCGTTTGACCAAACCGCTCAGTACTTTGCCCGGCCCGCATTCGGCAATGCGCGTCACGCCTGCCGCGGCCAGTGCCTGCACGCAAGCGGTCCAGCGCACCGGCAGGTAAAGTTGACGCACGAGCGCATCGCGAATAGCTGCAACATCGGCGTGGATCAGTGCGTCGACGTTCTGCACGACGGGAAAGTTCGGCGCGTGCCATGTGTAAGCCTTCATCGCCTCGGCGACGCGATTTGCCGCCTCACGCATCAACGGCGTATGCGAAGGGACACTCACCGCGAGCTTGACCACCTTGCGCACGCCGCGCTCGGTGAGCATCGCAAGCGCCGCGTCGACCGCCTGCAGATGACCGCCAATCACGATTTGTCCCGGCGAGTTGTAGTTCGCCGGCGTCACCACATGCGCACCGGAGACTTCACGACAGACTTCTTCGACCAGCGCTTCCTCAGCGCCGAGCACGGCCGCCATCGCACCCATGCCTTCGGGCGCCGCATCCTGCATCGCCTGGCCGCGAATGCGCACGAGATGGGCCGCATCATGCAAGGAGATCATGCCGGCCGCGACCAGCGCGGTGTATTCGCCGAGGCTATGGCCGGCGAGCCGTGCAGGCGTCGCACCACCGGCCGCCTGCCACGCACGCCATACGGCAACACCCGCTGCGAGCAACGCCGGTTGTGTGTATTCGGTGCGATTGAGCATCGCTTCCGGGCCGCCTTGCGACAGCGCCCAGAGATCGGCACCTGCTCCATCCGAAGCTTCGACGAATGTCTCGCGCACACACGCGTGCAGTTCGGACAGTTCGGCGAGCATGCCGATGGATTGGGAGCCTTGTCCAGGAAAGACGAAGGCGAGTGACTGGATTTGAGTGGCTGCGTTCATCGTTTCAACAACCAACGTCGAGGGTGCACAGTTGAAAGATTGGTGAAGATGGATGAGGGAACGACATTCCCAATTGACCAGCGAGGCATTCGGATGTGGCTTCCCTCATCCGCCTTCGGCACCTTCTCCCGGAGGGAGAAGGAATGCATCACCAAATTTACTGGCACTCAGTACTTCAACAGCGCCGACGACCACGTAAAGCCACCGCCGAATGCTTCGAGCAACAGGGTCTGTCCACGCTGCACCTTGCCCGAGCGCACGGCTTCGTCGAGCGCGAGCGGTACCGACCCAGACGACGTGTTGCCATGGCGGTCGACGGTGACGATGACGCGATCCATCGACAGCTTCAGGCGCTTCGCCGTCGCTTCGATGATGCGCAGGTTGGCCTGGTGAGGAATCAGCCAGTCGATATCCGATTCCTGCATGCCGGCCGCTTCGAGCGTTTCCTCGACGATGCGATCGAGCGTCTTCACCGCGACCTTGAACACTTCGCTACCGGCCATCATCACCTTGACGCCGTGATTGGGTTCGTCGCGGAAGCCCGCGGACACGCCGACCGGGTTGTACAGCAGATGCTTATAGGCGCCATCCGCATGCAGCTTGGTCGTGATGATGCCGGGTTCGCTTGATGCTTCGAGCACGACCGCGCCAGCGCCGTCACCGAACAGTACGCAAGTCGAACGATCGCTGAAATCGAGCATGCGCGTCAGTGTTTCCGCGCCGACGACGAGTGCACGCTTGGCCTGACCGCCGCGGATGAACTGGTCGGCGATGCCGAGCGCGTACATGAAGCCCGAGCAGGCGGCGTTGACGTCGAACGCAGCGCAGCCGTTGGCGCCCAGTCGGTGCTGCAGCAGGCAGGCGGTCGATGGAAAAATGATGTCCGGGGTGGTCGTGCCGAGCACGATCAAGTCAATATCCGCGCCCTTGATGCCAGCGGCGTCGAGCGCATGCGTGGCCGCATAGAAGGCCAGGTCACCCGTGGTCTCACCGTCGGCGGCCATATGGCGCTGGCGGATGCCGGTACGCGCAGCGATCCACTCGTCGGTCGTGTCGACGAGCTTTTCCATATCGGCGTTGGTGACGATTTTTTCCGGCAGGTAGCTACCGGTGCCGGCGATGCGTGAGTAGATCAGGATCGTTCCCCTGTCGAAGGGCCGCGGCAACAGGCGAGTGCGCCTGTTTCCGTCCTGGCACGCATGCCGCAGAGCGGTGAATGATCGTGCCTGGCTCAAACGCCCGCGTCATGTCAGCGGACGCAGACGCATGCCTGATGGCCGTGTCTGCGTGCGCGATGCAATCGCCCATGCCGCGCCTCGATGGCCCGGCACGAACGCACGCAAGTCCTACTCGGCGTCGCGGACCTTGGTCTTCGACTCGATGACCTTCTTGCCGCGATAGAAGCCATCCTTGGTGATGTGGTGACGGATATGCACCTCACCCGAGGTCGGATCGGTCGACAGCTGCTTGGCGGTCAGCGAATCATGGGCGCGACGCATGCCGCGGCGGGATGGGGTGGTACGACTCTTGGCAACGGCCATGACGCTCTCCAGTGAATTATTTGGTATCAAACGACCCGAACATCCTGTCCGGCCACCTGATCGCTCGACTCCGGTACAAAACCTGAAGCCGGCTGCGCAGCGGAACACTCCGATGCAGCTCGGTCCTCCGTGGACCGCTAGTGTTTTTTCAGCGCTCCCAGCACCGCGAACGGGTTGGGCGGCTGTTCGTCGACTGCATCATCGGTCAACGGGTCGATCCATTCCAGTGGTACGCCGGGTTTCAGCGGCACCACCGGCAACGCGAGTATCAGTTCATCCTCGATCACATCGGCGATCGAAACATCCCCTTCCGGTGCGAGCAAAGGCTCGTACCCCGGCGGCAGCCCGGATTCCTCACTCTCCCGCGCGATCAGACCAAGACGCTGATCGATCGAAACCGGGTAGGTGAAGACTTCCAGTGTGCGTTGACAGGTCAGCTGAAGCTCCGCTTCGACCCGCAGCGCGATAAAGGAAATACCGAATCCATCCTTGCCGAACTCGACGCTGTAATGCGCCGAACCGTCACTCACGGCAAGACTCCCGCACAACCGGCGCATCGCAGCCAGCGGCAGCGCGCCTTCGTACAAGCGTCGCGCCTGCGCTTGGCGCGCGATATCCACGCGATCGGGCAGGGCTTGGGACATGGGCGCGCGATGGTAGGTGTCACCTCTCTCCCTGTCAACCTGAATCAACAAATTTGGCGTTTGGAGGAAGTCGGCAGCAGACTGGGCACGGCGCGTGCAATGGCTCGCGTGTTTCCACACTACAGGGTGCCTGTGACCATCTTTCTCGTATCCGTTGCGACCCTCCTTCTGGTCCTGGTGCTGGCGTGGCTGCGCGAGCGCCGACTGTTGCGCAAACCGCAGATGCTCGGGGAAATCCTCGACCTGGCGGATGCGTTGGAACGCGAATTGCTCGAATGCCGCGCGCGCCTGCGCGAAATCCCGGCGCTTGCCGCAAGCCTGTCTCCGACCGAACAATTGTCCGCGCGCGCGACCCTGGCCGCCGAACCCCTGGTCCAGGACGCCTTGCGCGACCTGCTCGCACACCGCTTGTGGTTGAAAGAGCACGCCGACAACGCATCGCTCGAGGAATTGACCTCCGCTCGCAACGCCCTCGCGGCCACGCGCGCCTCGCTGGCGACACAACTGGCGCGGCTGGCGGATGTGCGCGCCGATTTCGAGCACACGGCCAAAGTGCTGCGATGATCGCGCTTGCCGATATTGATCTCGTACTTGCATCGACCTCGCGCTATCGGCGCGACTTGCTGACGCGCCTCACACCAGGCTTCCGCACGCTGGCCCCCGAGGTCGACGAAACCCCGTTTGCCGGCGAAACGCCTGCTGCCACAGCGATGCGCCTTGCCGTCTCCAAGGCGCGCGCGATTGCTGCCTGCTGCCCGGGTGCGCTGGTCATCGGCAGCGATCAAGTCGCCGAAATCGATGGCCAGATGCTTGGCAAGCCTGGATCAGCCGAGGCGGCGTGCGCCCAGCTGACGGCGAGTTCCGGTCGCAGCGTCGAGTTCCACACTGCCCTTTGTCTGATCGACTCGCGAGCTGCCGTCCTGCATGAATCCACGGCAAGCGACACAACGCGTGTCATCTTCCGCGATCTGGCCAGCGCAGAGATCGCTCGCTACGTCGTCGCCGAGCAGCCTCTCGACTGCGCCGGCAGCTTCAAGGTTGAAGGGTTGGGTATCGCCTTGTTCGAGCGCATTGAAAGCAGTGATCCGACCGCGCTGATCGGTTTGCCGCTGATCGCATTGGCACGCCTGCTGCGAGCTGCCGGCATCGCCATCCCGTAGCGCCGAACCTGTCGCGTTACTCCGCGTCGTGCCAGCTACACTGCGCAGACCTTGCATCTGCACCGCGCGCGACCACATTCTTCCTCATGATCGAATCGCAGAACGCCAATGCCGCCGCCGTCCCGTCCGCCGACTTGCGCGATTCACTCGCGCGCGCGATTGCCCAGGTCAACACCGTGGTGCTCGGCAAGCGTCGCGAGGTCCGCCTCGCCTTCGTCTGCTTGCTCGCCGGCGGCCACCTGCTGATCGAGGATCTGCCCGGCGTCGGCAAAACCACGCTCGCACATGCGCTAGCAGCCACGCTGGGACTGGCCTTCCAGCGCCTGCAATTCACCTCGGACCTGCTGCCGTCGGACATCATTGGTGTTGGCATCTACGAACGCGAGACGAGCAGCTTCAAATTCCACCCAGGGCCGCTGTTCACGCAATTGCTGCTCGCCGACGAAATCAACCGCGCGATGCCGAAGACGCAAAGCGCTCTGCTTGAGGCGATGGCTGAGGAGCAGGTTACCGTCGATGGCACCACGCACCGGCTGGCGCCGCCGTTCTTCGTCGTTGCGACGCAGAATCCGCTTGATTTCGCCGGCACCTATCCGTTGCCCGACTCGCAGCTCGACCGCTTCATGCTGCGCATGAGCCTGGGTTATCCAGATCGCGATGCCGAGCGCGCGATGCTCGCAGCCCTCGACCGCCGCAGTCTCATCGATACGTTGTCGCCGTGCCTGACCGCTGAACAAATCATCGAACTGCGGCATGCCTGTACACGGGTATTCGCAAGCGCGGCTTTGATTGAATATGTGCAGGCGCTGCTCACTGCGAGTCGCGAACATGCGGAGATCCGCGTTGGCCTGTCGCCGCGCGCCGGACTCGCCCTGCTTGCTGCAGCGCGAGCGAATGCCTTGCTGGCCGGCCGCGCGCATTGCGTACCCGAGGATGTGCAGACGGTATTTCCGTTTGTTGCCGGACATCGTCTGACCCTGGGCGCCAGCGCGAGAGCAGATCGCGGCAAGCTGGCTTTGCAACTGATCGAATCGACGCCTGTGCGTTGACCGCATCGAGGAATTGAGGGAATGGCCCTCACCAGCACCGAATTTCGCACTCGCGTTCTCGTCTTTGCCGAACGCCATCTGCCTGCGCTGACGCGGTTGCGCCGCGCGGAATCCTTGCCGATCCGGCTGGATCGCCGGCGCATTTATGTCGTTCCAACCGGTTTCGGGTTGGCATTCGGCGGGCTACTGTTCGTGATGCTGCTCGGCTCACTGAACTACGGTAACAACCCTGCCCTGCTGTTGACCTGTTTGCTCAGCGCAGCGGCGGGCGCGAGCGTATTCTTCGGCTTTCGCGGCCTCAGCGGCCTGGCCCTGACTCAGATACGCACCGACGAAGCACATGCAGGTGAAGCGTTGCCACTGCATCTGCGTTTTGCATCCGGTGCGCGCGCACGACCCAGCCTGCTCGTCCGCTGCGGCGAAACCGAAGTCGCCTTCGCGCTGCCGGCAACGGTCGAACGCGACGTCTTGCTCACTTTGGCAAGCGCGCGCCGCGGCTGGTTCCGCCCCGGTCGCGTACGCATATGGACGACGTATCCACTCGGACTATTCCAGCTATGGAGCTGGCTGCATCCAGATGCTCAATTCCTGGTCTACCCCGCCCTTGAGTCGCCCTGTGCGCCGCTGCCTGCCGGCGATGGCCGCGAAGGAGAACAAGCGAATGCCGGCGCCAGCGAAGAGCATGCCGGATTGCGCGAGTATCGCGTCAGCGATCCGGCACGCCTCATCGCCTGGAAGGCGTCGGTGCGCCACGACAGTTTGCTGGTACGCGATGCCGAACGTCGCAGCGGGGAAACCCTGACCCTCGACTACGCCAGCTTGCGCGGCCTCAATGACGAAGCGCGCATCCGTCGTCTGGCCGCTTGGGTGCTGGCGGCGGAATCCGAACAACGCAGCTACACCTTGCGTTTGCCGCAGGCGTCGATCGGCCCCGGTCTCGGCGCGCAGCAACGCCGCGAGTGCCTGCGCGCACTCGCCTTGATGCCAGGCGCAGATCAGGAGCCGGCATGAACGAACGCCTCAGCGATCAACAGTTCAATTTCCTCAGCCTCACCGTAGCGGCGACCTTGGCGACGCACGCCAGCCATTTGCCCGTATGGCTGATCTTGCCGCTCGCCTTGATGCTGCCCATGCGCGCATGGACGCGCAGGCGTGGCGCGCAAACCGCCAGCGCCTGGATTCGCTTGCCGTTGACGGCGTTGCTATTCATCCTCGTCTTGAAGAATTTCGGCAACGTGTTCGGGCGTGAACCTGGCAGCGTTCTCGCCTGCGGCCTGCTCGCGCTCAAGCTGCTGGAAGCCGAACGCTTCCGCGATGCCCGCGTCGCCCTCGGATTCTCCGCCTTCGTGCTGATGAGCGCTTTGCTTTTCACGCAAACGATGCTGTTCACGCTACTGATCTGCGCCGTGCTCGTGCTCATGCTTGCAGCGCTGAACTCGCTGCAGCCGGCGCCCCTCGAAACGCCACGACCCTTGCGTGCCAATCTGCGCGTGGCTGCCCTTCTGCTCGGTACCGGACTACCACTCGCTGCGGCTTCATTCGTGCTGGTCCCGCGCCTCGGCACACCGTTGTGGGGGGCGCCCGGCAACGACGGCGTCGCACGCACGGGCATCAGCGATCATATGGAACCGGGCACGATGACCGAACTTTTGGTCGACGATTCGCCAGCGTTCCGCGTCGATTTCGATGCAGGGCCGCCGCCACCGGCATTGCGCTATTTTCGCGCGATTGTGCTGTGGAACTTTGACGGCGTCAGCTGGACGCGCGAACGTTCACGCAACTACGGGCAACCCGAAGAAGCGCGCAGCAAGGGCTCCTTGATCGACTACACCATCACGCTCGAAGCGACCGAACAACGATGGCTGCCCGCGCTCGATCTTCCGCTCACCGCTCCCGAGAAATCACGTCTCGGCTCAGACCGAGGGTTGATCGCGGACGAACCGGTTTCTCAACCGCGCCAATATCGCGTCCGCTCGGCAACAGACTACGAACTGGCGCCGACCTTGAATCGAGCTCAGCGAACCAGCGCGCTTGCATTGCCAGGTGGCTTCGATCCCAAGACTCACGCGCTCGCTGCCAGCTGGCGCGCACAGGGCCTGGATGACGCCGCGATCATTCGCACCGCGCTCGATCACTTTCACGCGAGCTTCACCTATACCTTGAGTCCACCGCTGCTGGGTCGCGATTCGATCGACGACTTCCTGTTCGGAACGCAGCGCGGCTTCTGCGAGCACTATTCATCGGCGTTCGTGGTCCTGATGCGGGCCGCCGGTATTCCGGCGCGCGTCGTTACCGGCTACCAGGGCGGCTGGTGGAACGCATCCGGCAACTACTTGCTGGTGCGCCAATCCGACGCGCACGCCTGGGCCGAAGTATGGCGTGAGGGTAGCGGCTGGCAACGGGTCGATCCCACCGCCGCTGTCAGCCCGACGCGGATCGAGCGCGGAGCCGCCGTCGCGAATGGCCGCGCCGCGTGGTCGCAGTCGGACTGGCTGCGCGGATTGCGCAATCAGTTTGATTTCGCGAACCGCCTGTGGACGCAGAGCATCATCCGTTTCGATGCCTTGCGCCAGAAAGGCGCGCTGACACCCTTCGGTATCAATGACGCGAAGCAGGGCGACTTGCTGCTGGCGCTGTCATGCGTGCTCGGCGTGATGATGCTGATCGCCGCAATCTGGGCCATGCGCGGTAGTGCGCGCCTACAGGGCGATCCGATCGATCGTGCCTGGACGCGTCTCGGTGAACGTCTGGCACGCGCGGGGATAGCACCCAGTCTCAGCGAAGGTCCGCTCGACTTGCTGCAGCGTGCGCAAGCCATCGCCCCGGCGATCGGCCCGACGCTTGCGCCCCTCGTCGACGAATATGTCGAACTTCGTTATGGCGCCGGTCCCGATGCTCCCCAGCGAATCTCCGCATTCGCAGCAGCGGTGCGAAAATTTCGCCTGCCTCAGCGGGTGAATGAAGCGCGATGACACCACGCAACAACATTCAGGAACGTCCCGTTAACATGGCTCGGCGGCCACACCACGCGCCGGCGCACGCATCGAATGACCGAGGTTGCAGATGAACAAGCATGTTGTGTTGGCCCTTCTAGGCGCAGGCCTCGCGTCCTGCGCAACCGTACCAGCTCCGTTGCAAGGCCAGTTCACGAATTCGAGCCCACGCGACGCGCTCAAGACCGAACCCAGCGGCAACGTTCGCTGGGGCGGCGAGATCATCAAGGTCGAGCCAAAGGCGGATACCACCTGCTTCGAAATACTCGCACGCGAACTCGACGATAGCGCACGCCCGTTCGCGCACGATGCGAATGGCGGTCGCTTCATTGCGTGCCACCCAGGATTCTATGATCCGGAAGAGTTCGAGCGCGGCCGCGACGTGACCGTCACCGGCCACTTGGCCGGCACCGATCACGGCAAAATCGGAGAATTCGACTACGCCTATCCACACGTTGCAGCGGATGCGATTTATCTGTGGCCAAAACGCGCACGCTATGCGCGCTCGCCGTACGACGATCCCTGGCTTTACGGCTATGGCCCGTACGGTTTTGGTGTTGGTCCGTTCTGGGGTAGTCCGTATTGGGGCGGCCCCATCATTATCCGCGAACACAGGGGCTCGCATCATCCGCCGCCGCGCCACTGATCAGTAACGTGTATGCGCACTGCATGCAACATGCGCGTGACCGCACTTCGTTAAGCTTGTCGTCCATCACTGGCTGTCTATCTGCAATGGAGCTGAGGCCATGACGCGCTTTTTCCGGGGCATCAGCTTCACTGCATCCATCAGCCTGGGCGCATCGCTAATCGCGAGCGGTGCCGACCCGGCAACGTCAAAGGTGTTCTCGTCGCCTGTCGAGGCCGCCAACGGCACCTTCGAAGGAGCGACCGTGCTCTGGGGCGGGTGCATTTTCGAGCGTGAAACCAGCGAAGGGCAGCACTGCATCGGTGTCGTCGCCTTTCCGCTGAGTCGCAAGGATGGACGCCCCGACACCGGTGCCCAGCCAGGACAGATTTTCCATGCTTGCTCAGCGGTCGCGCTCGACGCCAACGACTACGCGGCGGGCGCCAGGTTGCAGTCGCAGGAAAAGTCGGGCCCATTCGCGAACGCATCGTCGGCCACACGTGCACGCACTTGCCAGGCAACGCAAACTTAAGCTACCGCGGGACCGTGGTTGAACAGGTCGCCGAGGGCTGCCGGGCGCGCATGCCGGTCGTCTTTGTCGACGACGGCCGTACCTGGGCCGATCCGCCGGGCGCACATCCACCGCAATTCATGTGATGCGAAGGTTCGATATAGCGCGTTGTCGTAGGCAAGCAGTGAACCGACGCGCGATCAGCCCGGCGGCCATTGCATCGCACGACCAGCGATCAGATGCAGATGCAGGTGAAAGACCGTCTGGCCACCATCCTCGTTGCAATTGATCACACAACGGTAGCCTTTCTGGGCAAAGCCTTCGGCCTTCGCATAGCGGGCTGCAGCGAGTACGAGCTTGCCGACGCCCAGAGCATCCGCATCGGTCAAATCGTTCAGCGTCGCCACGGGCGTCTTCGGGATGAAAAGTACGTGCACTGGCGCCTGTGGATGTATATCCCGAAACGCGAGCACGTCGTCGTCCTCGTAGACGATATCGGCGGGAATCTCGCGGCGGATGATTTTCGCAAACAAGGTATCGGCCATTGTGTTCTCCGGTGTTTCAGACGAGCGCCTGACGCCCGCCGAATGCGTGCGCAAGCGTACCGCGGTCAATGAATTCGAGTTCGCCGCCCAGCGGAACGCCATGCGCGAGCCGGCTCGCGCGCACGCCCGCCGCACGCGCAATTTGCGCGAGCACGTGTGCAGTCGCTTCACCTTCGACCGTCGGATTCGTCGCAACGATCAACTCCTGCACCTCGCCTTCGGCGAGACGCCGCGCGAGCAGATCGAGTCCGAGTTCCCTGGGCCCGAGCCCGTCCAGCGGCGACAAGCGTCCGAGCAACACGAAATAGTGACCACGGAATCCGGTCGCCGTTTCAATCGCGACCTGATCAATCGGCGTCTCGACGATGCACAGCAGGCTGCGATCGCGCGCCGTGCTGGCGCACAACGTGCACACCACTTCCTCGCTGAACGTGCGGCAGCGCGTGCAGTTGCCGATGCGTTCGACCGCGACAGCAAGGCGTTCCGCCAGTCGTTTGCCACCGACGCGATCACGCTCAAGCACATGGAAGGCCATGCGTTGGGCCGTCTTCGCGCCGACTCCCGGCAGGCAGCGCAGCGCGTCGATCAGCTCGGCAAGCAGGGGCGAACCGGCGCTCACGTCAGAATGGAAGTTTCAGGCCGGCAGGAAGATTCATGCCTGCCGTCACGCCGCCAAGCTTTTCCTGGCTGATCGCGGCAATCTTGTTGACCGCATCGTTGATCGCCGCGGCGACAAGGTCCTCGGCCATTTCGGGATCGTCTGCAAACAGCTTGCGATCGATGGTCACGCGGCGCACTTCGTGACGCCCGCTCATGAGCACGCTGACCAAGCCACCGCCGGACTGGCCGTTGACTTCCATCTGCGCAATCTGCTCCTGCGCGCGCTTCATGTCTTCCTGCATGCGCTGCGCCTGCTGCATCAAACCGGCGAGTGGACCTTTCATCTTCGTGACTCCGTCAATTTGCGGCTTTGAATCGAACCGCGGCTCTGGTGCAAGGGCTATGCCGAAACAAGGCATTGCCGATGCGTTTCGCAACGACGCTTTCCCTGCAAAAAAAAGTCAACATGGCTTCAGTGCGATCGCGTGCACTTCAAACTGCGGCACGAAGTCCTGTTTTGCAAGTCAGTCAACCCCGCGCACGCTCTCGGGTATTACGCGCGCACCGAATGTATCGACGAGCGCCTGCACGAATGGATCGCCATGCACCGCATCCGCGGCGGCCGAACGCCGCTCGCCATCGACACGCACGCGCAGCTCGGCCGGACTCTCGGCGCCGACAGTATCGCGTTCGAATTTCACTTTCACTTCGCGCCCGAGCGCCACGCCCAAACGTTGCTCCAGCTGCGCCTGCATCGAGCCGACGACGAGATGTTCGTGCGCTGGTTTCAACGCGAGGCGCACGATGCGCTCCTCGATCGCGATCAGGCTCGCGTGGCGCGCTATGTCGCCGATGGGACCGCGCAGTTCGGCGCGCTCGATCAACTGCGCCCAATCGCGGGTGCCAAGTGTCGCGCCAGCCGCCTGAGTCACGACCGGATTTGCTGCGCGCGGCGGCTCCGATGCTGCTGCGGCCAGCGGTTCAGGACTCGCACGCAGTGGTCGAGGAGATTCCTGCTGCGCGCGTTGCGCTGGCGCGGCTGCGCGCGATGGAGTCGAAGCAACTGCACTGGTCGGCGCACGCGGCGCCGCAGTGCCCATCGCACCCGCAGGAGCGAATGCGAGCATGCGCAGCAAGGCCATCTCGAAACCAATTCGAGGTGTCGGCGCCAGCGGCAGATCGCGTCGCCCGGTCACCGTCATCTGGTACCACAGCTGCACGTCTTCGGCAGCGAGACGTCCGCTCAGGCCGAGCAGTTCGGCATCACCCTCGCCCGCCGCATCCGGAATGAGCTGCAGCAGTTGCACGCGATGCAGCAGTCCGGCGAATTCGTCGAGCACCTGCGCGAAATCCGGCGCAAAGCTTGCGATACGCTCTACTTCATCGAGCAAGGCGGCGCCATCGCCGCTGGCGAGTATGTCGAGCAGCACGCGCACCTTCGCACGCTCGACTGTACCGAGCATTGCATGGACTTCGTGCGCGCGCAGGGTGCCGCCGCCGTGCGCGATCGCCTGATCGAGCAGGGAAAGTCCGTCGCGCAGTGAACCATCGGCTGCACGCGCGAGCACCTCGATGCCCTCGTCGTCGTATTCAATCTGCTCTGCGCCGAGGATGTGCTGCATCTGGCCGGTGATCTGCTCCGGGGTCAGGCGTTTCAGACTGAACTTGATGCAGCGCGAAAGCACCGTGACCAGCAACTTCTGCGGGTCCGTCGTCGCGAGCAGAAACTTCACATGCGGCGGTGGCTCTTCCAGGATCTTCAGAAGCGCATTGAAAGCCGGCTTTGACAGCATGTGCACTTCGTCGATCAGATAGACCTTGTAGCGACCGCGCGATGGCGTGTATTGCGCGTTCTCGATCAGGTCGCGCACGTTGTCGACACCGGTGTTGCTGGCAGCATCGATCTCGAGCAAGTCAACGAAGCGCCCGGCATCAATGTCGACGCAGGCGCTGCATTCGCCGCACGGGTTCGAGGTCGGGCCTTTGTCGCAATTGAGGGATTTGGCAAAGATGCGCGCGATTGTGGTCTTGCCGACGCCGCGCGTGCCGGTGAACAGGAAAGCATGATGCAGCCGACCGCTGTCGAGCGCGTGCGTGAGCGCACGCACGACGTGCTCCTGCCCGACTAGTTCGGAAAAGCGGCGCGGACGCCATTTGCGCGCGAGGGCTTGGTACGACATCGGGAACCCGTTGGTGAATGATTGATTGTAGCAAGCGGGAGGTTAGCGGACCGCTCGCTATGGCAGTTCGACGGGCACGGCAGACCTGGCAGGTCCTGCACAGAGCGGCCAATTGAAGCCCTGAACGATCTCGCTTGTGCGCGGGCCACACGGCTAGTATCCTGCGCGACCCGCAATGCGGGCAGCGTGATGCGTGCGGATAGGCGTCCGAGCGGTTGAAGGAGCACACCTGGAAAGTGTGTAAACGGGTTATACCGTTTCGCGGGTTCGACAAATTCGTCTGGAACGAATTTGGACAGCCGCCAGCCGGCCCCGAGCGCATGCGAGGGGTGAGGCTCAGGATGAGCCGAACAATCCCGCCCGTGCGAGTTGGTAAAAGTTACATGCGCAGAGGTGTCCGAGCGGTTGAAGGAGCACGCCTGGAAAGTGTGTAAACGGGTTATACCGTTTCGAGGGTTCGAATCCCTCTCTCTCCGCCAATTTTGACGATCCATCATCGAGTTTATGGTGGCTCCGTCGGTCCCCTCGCGACGATAGCTTGCGAACTCCGCCAGGTCCGGAAGGAAGCAACGGTAGTGAGTGATTCGGGTGCCGGGGTGTGGCTGGCGGAGCTGCCACCCT
>JBDSFA010000390.1:0-14841 GCA_039919785.1 Dokdonella sp.
CGACCGCGACATCTCTTCGGCCAGGCGATTGCGACTGACTCAACGCGAGCTCGTCGCCACGTCACGAGCAAGCTCGCGCGCAATCGCGCGAAGGCACATTCCCTTGCCGTGTTCGATCATGATCGCCTCTCGTTCTTCAGCGCCCAGATGCCGACACTGTTTGTCCATCGCACCACCCTATCCGATTCAGGGTGTTGTCCTTGAACGATGAGACCATGCTCTGACTTCTGGGAACGCAGGCCCGCGCAACGAAGCTGTTGCGATATGACTGACTTTATTTTGCGAATGCGAGTAGTCTCATTTTATCCCCGCATCGCATGAGAAGCAGCAAAGGCCATGTACCGGTTTTTCGCGCAAGTTCTGCTGCTCCTGATGGTGATTGCAGCGCTGCTAGCCAGCGCTGACCTCGCGCTTGCGCTTGATCCAAACCGGGACTTCTCGCAATACGTAGCCAGGAACTGGTCAGTTCAAGACGGGTTGCCACAAATCAGCGTGTTGTCCCTCGCGCAGGATCGCAAGGGCTATCTATGGGTCGGAACCCAGAGCGGATTGGCACGCTTCGACGGTGCGCGCTTTACCAACTACACCCCTGAAACCGAGCCGCAGTTGCCGGCTGTCTGGATCCGTTCGTTGCTGGTCGCCCGCGACGGCAACCTGTGGATCGGCACCTACAAAGGACTGGCCGTGTATGCGGACGATCGTTTCACGACAGTCCCGCTCGCCGATACCGCAGTCCACCAGGTGCTTGACGTGTATTCGCTGGCTGAGTTGGATGGCGGGGTGATAATCGCAGCGACCTCTGAAGGCGTACTGCGCGTGGAAGGTGGTCGTCTGGTGGACCATGGCGATGGCATCAAGCCAGCGCTATCGCTGCTTTCGCGCAGTGATGGACTGTGGATAGGCAGTAACGGAACCGTAATACGCGTCGCGGGAGGCAAGAGCACTTCGATGCCGCTGCCACCAACTCTGGAAGCGGCTGCAGTCACCCGTTTGGTCGAGGCACACGGAAGAATATGGGCCGGCACCTCGCATGGTTTGTTCGTTCGCGATGGCGACGTATGGAAACGATACGATGCCGAACCGATGCTGGCGACTTCGTTGATCAGCGCGCTGTACGAAGACCATGATCACAACCTGTGGATCGGTACAAACTCCAAGCTGGTGCGACTGCGCGAAGATGGCTCGCTCGAATCGATCACAGGTGGGCTGTCGCTAGCCTACAAGGGCCTATCGAGTGCGTATGAGGATCGCGAGCACAACTTGTGGTTAGGCACGCAGTTCGGCGGACTGACCCGGCTCTGGAACGGCTGGACCGTGCGTTACAGCGTAGGCGAAGGACTCAACGAAGCCGAAGTCTGGTCACTGTCGCGGGCACCCGATGGCTCGGTCTGGGTCGGCACCAGCGACGGTATGAGTGTGCTCGAAAACGGCCATTTTCGCGCCGTCGTTGCGGGCAGCGCTTTGCCGCATCCGCACGCCTACAACTTGCTGGCCGAGGCCGATCGAGTGTGGATCGGCACGCGTCGCGGCCTGGTGATCTGGCGCAACGGTCACCTCGAAGGACCGGCGATGTTCGCTCCAATGGCAACCGCACAAATCAACGGGATTGTCCGCGAACCCGACGGGACGCTGTGGTTTCCGACCACCGAGGGCCTGTTCCGCCTTGACCATGAAGGCCAACCTGACGCAAAGCTGCACCGCTATGCGGAATCAGATGGCCTTGCGGACATCCGCGCGCGAGTCATCCAGCGGTTGCGCGATGGGCGTTTCCTGGTTGGCACTCAGAGCGGTCTGTTCGAGATGCGCGGCGAGCGCTTCAACCGGGTCGGCGCGGCCGCCGGACTGCCACTCACTGTCGATGTGAGGGCAATTCATCAGTTGCCGTCGGGCGCGATCGCAGTCGGCACGGATTCCGAGCAACTTGTTGTGTTCGACGGCCGGCGGTGGAATTTCCTCAGTTCGCAACATGGCTTGCCAACCAACCTGCCGTTCTTCATGACTGAAGACGATCGCGGCTACTTGTGGATCGCCGGCATCCGCGGAATTGAACGAGTGCCACTGGAGGACATCGCTCGCTTCGGACGCGGCGAGATGAGCGTGGTGCGTGGCGAGATGCTGCTGAACGAGCGCGGCGACCGCAACGCCGGTCAGCGAGGATACTGCTGCAACGGCGCCGGCATGTCCAAAGGCTACATCGAGGGCAACGTGCTGTGGCTACCTTCGCGCGACGGCATTGTGACGATGGATACACACGGCATCGTGAAAAACCCTTTGCCGCCAGAGGTCGTGATCGAGCGAGTCCAATATCTCGGCACGTGGCACGCAGCAACCCAATTAGAAAACGAGCTCGAACCCGACGCGCGCGATCTGGTCTTCGAGTTCACCGTGCCTAGTTTCCAGGAGCCCCGCAGCGTCCAGATGCGCTACCGCCTGGTCGGCTACGACCGCGCGTGGCAGGAACTGGATGATCGAGCACGACGTCGCGCCAACTACACCAACCTGGGACCCGGCAAATACAGCTTCGAAGTCATGGGTGCGAACAACGCCGGCGTGTGGAATCCGCAGCCGGCAATCCTCCACTTCCGCATCAAGCCACGGTTCCACGAGACGTGGCTATTTGTGCTGATACTAGCCACGCTGGGAGCTGTGCTGGCCTATGCGGCCTTCCGCTTTCAGATGCGGCGACACGAGCGACAGCGAGCGCAACTCGAGGATCTCGTGCAAGAGCGCACCGCCGAACTGGTGATAATGAATCACAAGCTCGCGGGTACACAGACCCAACTTTTGCAGTCGGCGAAGATGGCCTCGGTCGGACTTCTTGCCGCGGGCGTTGCGCACGAGATCAACAACCCCATTGGCTATGTGCGCTCCAACCTGACCAGTCTGGCGAGCTATGTGCAGAAGATTTTTTCCGTACTCCAAGGCTATGAACTGCTCGAAAAGGTCTTTGCAGACACCCCTCCGGAATTGGCGGCTGTGCAGGCACTCAAGCAGCGCGTCGAACTGGACTACTTACGCGAAGACATCGTCAATCTGCTGACCGAATCGGTCGAAGGCGTCACGCGTGTGCAGAAAATTGTTCAGGACCTAAAGAACTTCTCGCATGTCGATCAAGCCGAATGGCAGCAAACCAATATCCATGATTGCATCGACAACACACTCAATGTGATCGCACACGAACTCAAATACAGGGCCGACGTAGTCAAGGAATATGGCACGTTGCCCACCATCGAATGCTTTCCGTTCCAAATTGAACAGGTCATCATGAACCTGCTGATGAACGCGGCGCAGGCGATTGAAGAACGCGGCACGGTTACCATCCGCAGCGGCTGCGAAGGCGAATGGGTGTGGGTTTCCATCAGCGACACAGGCAAAGGTATCGAGCCCGAAAACCTGGATCGCATCTTCGAACCCTTTTTCACCACCAAACCCGTGGGTGTAGGCACCGGGCTCGGACTTTCGGTGTCTTATGGCATTGTCCAGAGGCACGGCGGCTCGATCGAAGTTGCGAGCGCGCTTGGGAGTGGAACCACCTTTACGATCAGGCTCCCTCGATCTACTCGAGCGAAACCTTGATGCGGTGGCGGAAGCGGTGCGGGCGGGATCGCAATTCTCGCGTCTCGACAACGAGGAGTGAAACACCGGCGCACCGAACGTGTCGGCACGCAATTCGTCTTGCGCCGCTGGTAGAACGGCTTAGATAGCCATGGGTACAAACGGCTGGAAAGAGAGCATTTCAGCGCCACAGCGCGTGTCCTGCTAACCAGCGCACCTCACCATGATTGCAACGACCGGACCTGTTCCTATGGTTCGGTAAATTCGATCCACCCCATGGCGACTTTTCGTCGTTGGTCTCGGTGGCTTTGCGGTCGGCGAACGTAGCGCGTCGGTGACAGACTTTTTCGGTATGTTGGCAATGGCGCCGGTCCCACTTGATCGGTAACGGCCGCCAGATGGAAGTCGCGCTGAGCCGCAGGCCGAGCAGCACTGCATGCTTCAGCGCAACAACGGACAGCGAGCTGTGGTGTAAGAAGGCGGGCCGCTGCGTTCAATTGCGACTCTGGGTCAGCCCGCAAGGACTCCACGCTCAAAAAACGATTCAGCACGTGAGACTTGGCTGACGCCTAGCGTTCCGCGAGCAAGCACTTCGTCACTTTTCGCCACGATGTCATGAGTTGGCGACGTGGCTCCGTGGCGCGCATCAAAATCCCGAAACGCATTCTGAACCTGCAGCCGCATATCCTCGTCGTCCCAGGGCTTGGTAAGGAACTTGTAAATCACCCCGCGGTTAATCGCATCCGTTACGGCGGCCGCGTCAGAATAGCCGCTTAGCATGATGCGCACCGTGTCGGGTTGCATTTCTTTGACTTTACCAAGAAATTCCGTTCCGCTTATTTCAGGCATGCGCTGATCGGAAATGATCACCTGAACGTCATGTTGACCAAGAATCTCCAATCCGTCGCGCGCATTCATGGCGGTAAGTATCCGATACCCGTTACCACGCAGAACTCGGGACAATGCGCGAAGAATATTCTCTTCGTCGTCCACCAAGAGCAGCGTGCGCAACTCCTGTGGCTGCGCCAGCTGTTCGCGGCCCGCAAACCGATGACGATGCATCTCGAGCGTCTGCTTCGCCAATTCCGAATTTGGTTTAGAAAAGCGCTTCAGCGTGTCAACGATGGATGTCCAGGCACGGTCCAACAGCAGCTCTTGCTCGGCGGCGGTAACTCGTGCTCGGCCGCTCGCCATTTCGCGCGCAAGTTCCCCCAATGTCTGCTCTTCTGTCGGCACCCCACGCTGATTGATAAACAGGCAGCGACCGGTAGCAGTGGAATACCAGGACAACTTGCGCCGTACTGTATCGCCTTGTTGGTTGACCACGAACTCGATCCAGGTACCGAGCGGAAGCGTATGAATACGATCGAGTGCTGCCTGCTCCAAGGGAGTCAGAGTGAGCCCAACCGGTTGGCCGGCCGCAATCTGCTCGGCTGGCGAAGTCGCTACGCCAAGTCGCGCCTTGGCCCGAAGTTTTATCGCCAGCTCGGTTTGGGAGATCGGATTCTCTTCCTGATCAAACGAACGCGCGAACAATTTTCCCAGAATTGCCTTTACGTCATCGCCATGCATGCCGACCTGTGTCAAACCAGCCTCCACTTCCGTACTCAGGCCTGAGGTCGTTGACGCGTTGGCGTCATTTTCACTTCCACCCGCGGACGCCAACAGTTGATCGACAACCTCCAGCCGCCGCAGGTAGCCATCGCTGTCTTGGCCATCGCGCAGAAGACTGACTGCAAGCACGTCTGTCCATGCCTGTTCGAGCAGCGTGCGCAGGAATTCATTGGGCCTGTTTTTGGCGATTCGAGCGCTGATCGCGGCATCCGCTTGAAGGCGCGAGCGCTCCAGTCTTTCGCGACCGCGGGCGGCGTCGACGTAGCGGCGTTCGGCGAGTTCAATTTTGTGCACAATCGAATCGACATGCTGCAACAGGACGTGAAGTGCATCAGTGAAAATCGAGTTGCTGCCCTGGTATTCACTGGCGATCTTGTTTGTGACAAGCTGCAACTTTCTGAGCAGTATCGGATCATTTTCAGCTTCGGTTTCGTCAACCCAGAACCGGCCGAATTCGACGATATTGTCAAGTAATTGCCGTGCCGGATGCGCCTGATTCGAGAAGAAACTCCTATCCTTGAGCGCTACGCGCAAGATTGGCATTTGCAGCTTGACCAATATCCAATGGGTAACGCCGTTGGGTCGCGCACACCGTGACAAGTATTCGAACAGCATTGCGATCAAGGCAATCGCATCGCCAGCTTCTTCGTCGACGCGCGGTTCGCGTCCATCCGCGGAAAGCTCGCGCAACACGGACAGCATTTCCTGTTTGGTCCGTTCGCCCGAGTACAGGACCAGTTCGTTGTCGGCGATGATCGCCGCTGCCTTGCGCGCCTGAAGCGTGGCCAGCGCGCTCTGAATATCGTCGCTGCTGGCCGTACAGGCCTCCGCACGGCGGCAGTCGACAAGAAGCTGTCTTAGTGTTCCGAAATCAATCTGACTACTCGGGCCAGGTTGCTTTTCAACTCGACTTGAGTCGAGGGGCTCCGCCCGGAGTGCAGCTTGATGGATTTCTGCGCCTGCCGGAAGGTCGGTGCGAGCAGCCGGATTCGCAGACGTGTTCGTCTGCCGAACAGATCTTAAGGTAGCGGCAGCGGCAGTTCCACTTGACCCGCCCTGCGTTAGCAGCACGTGCAGGTAGGGCAAAATGTCCTGTTCAACAAGGTAGTTGTTGAGCACGTTGTAAAGCGATTCTGCGTCATTCAATACCACGCGCTCAAAACAGCGATACAACACCAATCGATGCTCTAGCACCAGGTCCAACTCGCACGTTCCATAGCGCAGCGCCTCAGCGATTGAGTGGGGACCCAGCGCCATGGTATCGGGAGCCAGCCGTGGCGTTCCAGCGAGTACGCCCAAGCGCTGTGCCAGCGCATACAACGGTTCGCGCACCCGCAATTCAACCTTGATTGCGATGTCGGAAAGCACGAGCGATTCATCCAGCTGCGTGCTCTCGGTCAGCAGCAGAGCGGGTCCCATCGGTTGAAGATTGAGCGCCCGGCTTGCTTGCGTAACGTCTTCGCCAAGATGCGCGAGCGAATTCTCGACACTGCGCAAGAAACGCGGCATGACTTCGGCGCGGCGGCGCTTGAGTTCGTGTATCGAGTCAAAGTAGCTGTTCTGTTGCTCGTTGGGCGCCTTGTCCGCGAGCCGGATGAGCTGTTTTTCGAATTCGGTCAAGGCCTCGGCAATGCGTATTTCCAACCCGCTGCAACAAAGCATCAGCAAGCCCTGCAGAATGTCACGCGAGCGCTCAGGCGTGTCCTTCCGCTCGGCCAAAGTCAGCAGGCGATGAGACTGTGTGAGGTCCATAACATTCTCCAAATTATGCCGCAACCTGGTGCCCGCTACGCCAACTTACCCGCCGAACCCTGAATCCTTTTGATGCAGCACGCGCTCCAACTTCCATGTGTATCGTAGGGGGCGAGTCGGGCGAAGGTAATTCGTATGAATACGTAGTGCATCGAGGTACACCGGGGGGAAGAAACCCGCGTTCTCAGTTGACCGCGGCTACGACAGTCCGCGCCTGTCCTGTCCGCCGCCTGACGGCTCTAACCGGCTGCTAAACCATTCCGCCCAATAGAAATGGCACATGGGTGAGGTCGGTCAATATTGGAAGGACGAATCGCAGGGGAGCGATTGCTCTTGCTTCGGCCAAACGCGGCGTCTTCACGGTGCTCACGCACGGCTTCACCGATGTTCGAAGTGGTCTCCGCCGAGCGAGCGGCTATACGTACGAATACCTAGTATGAGCGCCTGACGCTCGCAATTCCTCTCCACTGAATTCACGAAAGGGCTGCTCATTTTCCGACATTCACCTGCCTTCTGCCGGCGCGTCGCATTCCGCCAATAGATGCTAAGCTAAAGTCGTTATGCACACTTCAGCGCAAGGATTTGATCGGGCCGCGCAAGATGGTTTCAGCGCCAAGACAGCCTTGTCATTTGCTCCTTCCTTACTTGACGCTGGAGAGCTCGCAGCGCTTGCCGCACTCGTGCAAGAACAGGCGTCGCGCGAATTGGACGGTGTGGACACGCTGCTCCTGTGGGCTTTGGACTGGCCAAGCGTCTGGTCCAAGGTTTCGCCGCGAACGCTTACGGTTGAGCAATCAGCGCTACTACAGGTTGCTGCAATCAATCCGCTCGTACCCGCATTCGGGCACGAGGGGAGCGGTCTCCCTCTCGCACAATGCGCCGCCAGCGGAACTGGTCGTGCGGTACTGCTGTGCATCTTCGAGGGTGAGGCGAGTCCTGCAGGTCGCGCGCAGTGCGAAACGTTCTTCGCCTTGGTGCGCCCGTATCTGGTCAATGCATTGGAGAAGGCGTGCCTGCGCGAGTCGTTAGATCGAATTGAACAATCCGATAAACTGCAGCGCGCGCTATTCGCGATCGCCGACATGGCGAGTTCGGAACTGGACATGCCGGAAATGCTGCGCGGCCTGCACAAAATCGTCGGCAGTTTGATGTATGCCGAGAATTTCTATATCGCCTTGCACGGCACAACCAACGATACGATTTGCTTCTTGTACTACGTAGATGTAGCCGACACCAATCCCCCCCCGATTGGCGAAAGTGACTCGATGGCCGAGCGCGAGTTCAGCCTGACCTGGTACCTGATTCGCGACGGACGTCCGCTGATGGGCTCTGAAATTGAATTGCGCGAACAGGTATCCGGCCCTTTGCGTGTACTGGGAGGGGCCGATTTCAGCGATTGGCTAGGCGTGCCGATGACTCGTGGCAACGTCGTCTACGGCGCGCTCGTTGTGCAAACGTATGTAGAGCGTCCCCGCTACACCTTACAGGACCAGGCGCTGCTGTCGTTTGTCGGCAATCATATCCTGACTGCGCTCGAGCGCAAGCAAGCACATGAGGAACTGGAGCGTCGCGTAGAGCATCGCACACAAGAACTAGCGAAGGCCAACGAAGTTCTGACCGCGGAGGTGCTGGAACGACAACGCGGTGAACGGCTGCAAGCCGCGCTGTACCAGATCGCGGCGCTAACGAGTAGCGCCGAAACCGCCGCCGGCTTTTACACGCAGATTCATCGGATCATTTCCGAGCTGCTGGATGGCGAGAATTTTTCCATTGCGCTGCTGTCCGAAGACGGCCTGACCTTGACGTACCCCTATGTACATGACCTGCAGGAAAACAATTGGTCATTGAAACCGCGAGGACGTGGACGGACTGAGTATGTACTGAGGACCGGGCATACCCAGATCATCAATCGCGGGCGCTTGGCAGAACTCGTAGCGGCGGGCGAAATCGATCGTGAGAGTGTCGGCACACTTGCACACCTATGGCTAGGCGTGCCCCTGTTGGTAGGCGAGCGGCTCATCGGCGTGCTCGCAGTACAAAGTTACACCAATGAAAACGCCTATACCGCGGCCGACGCCGAACTGATCGGGTTTGTCGCCGCGCAGTTGGCAGGCGGCATGCAGCTTCTGCGCGAAACTTCCGAGCGCAAGCGCAGCGAACGTCTACAGTCGGCGCTGTACCAGATTGCGGCCCTGGCCAATTCTGACGAGAGCAGCGATAGCTTCTTCGAGCACGTACGCGAAAATATTTCTGGATTGGTCAACGCGGACAACTTCTATATTGCATTACTGTCGGAAGACGGCAATTCGCTGGAGTTTGCGTACTGGGTCGACCAGCATGCGCCGCGTCCAGCTACGCGACCGCTGGGACGTGGACTGAGCGAATATACACTGCGCAGCGGACACGCCGTATTGGTGCAAAGTCAGCAGACGGCTCGCGCGCTGGTGGAGGCCGGTGAGATCAGCGCGGAATATCTCAATTCGCCGACGCACTGTTGGCTTAGTGCACCGCTGATCGGCAGCGAATCCGCGCTGGGCGTGGTCGTGGTGCAGAGCTACACACTAGAGCTCAGCTACGACCAGCGTGATGCAGAACTGCTGACCTTCGTTTCCTACCAACTGGCCAGTAGCATCCAGCGCCGCCGAGCAGCACAGGCTCTGCGCTTGTCCAACGTCCGTCTGGAAGAGCGCGTCGCGGCACGAACGAACGAATTGAGCGAGCAGATTTCAGTGCGTCAATTGGTGGAGTTGGCGCTGCAGCAGCGCAACAACGACTTGGAGGTTCTGAACAGAAAGCTCGCCGGTACACAAAGCCAGCTGCTCCAATCAGAAAAGATGGCCTCGGTCGGTCAGCTCGCCGCGGGTGTTGCGCACGAGATCAACAATCCCATCGGCTATGTGCGCTCCAACCTGACCAGTCTGACTGGCTATGTGCAAGAAATCCTTTCTGTGCTGCAAGCCTACGAGACGCTGGAAAAAACGCCCCCCAATGCACCGCCGCAATGGGCAAGCGTGCAGGCTCTCAAACAAACCATCCAGCTGGACTACATACGCGAGGACATTATCAACCTGCTGTCCGAATCGGTCGAGGGCGTCACTCGTGTGGAAAAGATCGTCAAGGACCTCAAGGACTTCTCTCACGTCGATCAAGCCGAGTGGATGGAGGCAGACATTCACGACTGCATCGACAGCACACTCAACGTGGTTTGGCATGAGCTAAAATACAAGGGCAACTTGGTCAAGGAATATGGCGACATTCCTCCGGTCCAGTGCCTGCCCTTCCAGCTCAAACAAGTGTTCCTGAATCTGCTGGTCAATGCCGGTCATGCTACCGAGCGGCGAGGCACCATCACCATCCGCACGGGACGCGAGCGCGAACACGTGTGGATCAGCATCGCCGACACCGGTAGCGGTATCGATCCAAGCCACATGAATAGGATCTTCGAGCCGTTTTTCACCACCAAACCCGTCGGTACCGGTACGGGTTTGGGCTTGTCCGTGTCGTACAGCATTATCCAAAAACATGCCGGCACCATCGAGGTCGCAAGCGATCTCGGCGAAGGCACAACCTTTACGATTCGTCTGCCGATTGCCCAAGTCGACATCGCGAACGTTTAAAATTCCAACGAAGTACAAGCTGTATGAGGCGGAACATGCGCAGGTCGACCGCCAGTACTTGTTCGGAGGAGCGCGCGCGCCGATCAATGGATGGCCTCAACTGCAGTCACACCGCTCGTTAGACTGAAACAACACATTCATAGAATGCCCGTTCCGGACCACATCAGTCGACGCCATCATCTTCGTCAATAAAGATGCCGCCGTTCTCGGCAAAGTCGATATGCGTGATGCCGGGGCAATCTTCTTCCAAGCGTTGCAGATGCCTGTCCGGATTCGCTCCGTTATACCCTGCTGCCGGTTTAACCGTCCGGTGGCCGGCGCCACCGAGAATAGTGGACACCGCACGATGCAGCACCTCCTCGTCCCATGGCTTCTCGATAAATCGCGTTAAATGAGCTTCATTGACGGCAGCAATGATCGCGTCACGATCGGCGTACCCGGAGATAATAATGCGTGGAGCCATCGGCTGAATCACCATCAAGCGTGTCAGGAACTCGACGCCGCTCATTGACGGCATACGATAGTCACTCATCACGAGATCGAAATCTTGCTCCTCGGCTCGCTCAATAGCCGCTTCTGGGGAAGTAAACGTCTCGACTTTTAGCGCCTCTCCGTCAAGCAGGGAGACGTCAATCCTCGCGAGACAGCGACGAAGTGAGGTGAGAATATTCGGCTCATCATCAACCATCAGGATGCGATACATAAAAATTCCAGTATTAGATAGGCCTGCTTGGTTGCTCAGTGGGTAGCTCGATGCGAAACAGAGTACCTTGCCCGGGGACGCTCGTGACTTCAATTTTGCCGTTATGCTTGGCCACAATTCCGTAGGAAATTGCCAGCCCCAAACCGGTCCCGCTTCCCACGGGCTTGGTCGTGAAGAACGGTTCGAAAATGCGTGGAAGGACGTCTTCAGGAATACCCTCCCCATCGTCAGCAATTGCGATCCAGATCTTGTCGTTTGAGCACCCGGTGCTGACTGTGATCAAACCCCGCCCCTTGATCGCATGACCTGCATTGAGCAGGATGTTCAGGAAAACCTGATTGAGTTCCGAGGGCAAACATTCGATCGGCGGAAGGTCACCAAATGTCTTTATGACTTCCGATTTGTACTTGAGCTCATTCCACGCGATGTTCAACGTCGAATCGAGCCCCTTGTGTATGTCCGCCTTCACCCAGTCGTCTTTGTGATTTCCGCGCGCGAACTCTTTCAGATCTTGAACAATCTTGCATACCCGTTCGATTCCTTCGCGTGATTCGGTGAGTAGCTGCCCGACATCCGTTGCCAGGAAATCCAGATCGAAACGTCGACGAGCCTCCTCAAGCGCAGAGACCGCTGCAGGATCACCCGAACGAACGATTGCATCCGAACAAATTTCAACTATCTCCATGAAATTGGCGACGTACTGTTGCAGCGTGCTCAAATTTGAATTGACGTACCCGATAGGATTGTTTATCTCATGAGCAACACCGGCCGCAAGCTGGCCTATGGACGCAAGCTTTTCTGACTGGATGGCCTTTTCCTGAACACCCTTGAACTTCGCATAGGTGATTTCAAGCTCGGCGTTTCGGGCATGCAGTCCGGCTTCACGCGTGTAGTCATCCGTGAGATCGCGAACGTACAAGCCGCAGGGCCACGTGTGGCCAAGCCCAAGCATGGAAAGCTGAACCATTAAATTAAGATGCCTACCAGGGGTGACATTGAGCAACACTTCGCCCATCCAATCGCCGCGCGTCAAGCATATGTGCATCGCTTCGGCAGGCAACAAATCCGGATGCCAATCATGAACAGAGTTCAATATCCGATCTTTGTCCAGTGCACTCACCGTCTTCGCCAAGGCGACTGCGGCGCGATTCGCATATAGCACCCGCTGTCCCGCATCGAATAGAAGAGTCGCGGTTGCGGATGAATCAACCAACCTCACCAAATTGGAGGCGATTTCATCTGCCGCGATTGAGCTTTCAGGATGCAATGGTTGGTCCAGAGACATTGGCGTCTGCGAAGACATCAAAACAGGCCCGGGCGTTTCGTTCATGCGCATGGCTTCGGCACAACACCCGGAGGCGCGTTCGGTAGCGGAGACACCGCGTACATGGTTGGCATTGATAGGGCCAAATGGATTGTCTTGACGAATATCCAAACCAGGAAAAGAAGCGTGTCTCACCCCGCATGCTGTACTGATCCTCCAGCATGGCAATGATGCTGGAATATCGTAGAGGCATTCCGCCTTGGAGACAATCAGTGTCATTACCTATCAATCCGCCTCCTGCACCCCAAATCCGCGTTGTACGTCTTCTTGTGTCGCCATGCACATGCGGACCAAATCAGCCACGGTCGATGCTGCCATTTTTTTCATGAGATGACCCCGGTGAATCTCGACCGTGCGATGACTGCTACCCAAAATGCGCGCGATTTCCTTACTGGTCTTGCCGGCAACCACCAGCTGCAGCACTTCATTTTCGCGAGCGGTAAGCGAAGTCATCAGCACCGATATTTCTTTCCGTACCAACGCCTGCTGCCGTCGATGATGATATCCATCGATCGCATGGCGTACACGGACTAACAGGTCGCTATTGTCGAACGGCTTTTCGACGAAATCGACAGCGCCCTCGCGCATTGCTTCGACAGCAATTGGAACTTCCGCAAGTCCAGTGAGAAAAATGATGGGGAGCCGCACTTGGCGTCGTTTAAGGGCGGCTTGCACTTCCAGGCCAGACATTCCCGGCATCAGCACATCCAGAATGAGACATCCCGGGCGATCAAATTGGGCATCTGCCAGCAGGTCCGCGCCGCCCGCATAGATCTCCACTTCAAACTTCGCCGACATCAGCAGCCTGCGAATTGCCGCGAGCATGGAAGGATCGTCGTCAACGACAAGCACGACTTCTTGCTGCGGCGTGTGCTGGAGTGCGTGCATTTCAGCGCCACTATACGCCAGAAAACTGATTGGGTATCCGAACTTCCGACCGCAAGATGCCCATGCTTCCAATCCTCTGTGTGGATTGCGCGAGAGATGTTGGCCACGGGGGAGAACTGAATTCGCCTGGCTGGACGTGCTTCGCAATCAAGCGCTGCAAGCGCGCGCGGGAAGAGTCTTGAGGCGCAGCGGGTTTCGTCGTGGACGAAGCGCGCGCTGGCGGGCGCCGGGGCGTGGCGCGAGAAGCCAGGCCGCGGCAACCACACGGCAGCAGGCGCACTCTCAACGCGCCACTTTGGTCGGGAACCGCTGAAAGGCGTCGCGCACGTGTTGGCGCAGCTGATCGTCATCCCATGGCTTGGTGAGAAACTTGGACACTGCGCCGCGATTGACCGATTCGGTCACGACTTGCAGATCAGTGTAGCCCGACAAGATCATGCGAATCGTGTCCGGGTACATTTGCCTGACCGTTTCGAGGAACTCCGTGCCGGACATTTGCGGCATGCGCTGGTCGGAAATGATCACCTGGATCGGATTGATCGCCAGCATTTCCAGCGCTTCCAGGCCACCGCTGGCAACCAGTATGCGGTAACCGTCGCGCCGCAGCATCCGGCTCAACGCCGCGCTGATGTGAGGCTCATCGTCGACCAACAGCAGTGTTCTTTGATCGTCTGGCGCAGGCACCGGCAGCTGCATGCGCCTGGAGCTGCGCAGATCGGACGCAAACACATGCTCCGCGACAGGAGGGCTGAAGAAAAATCCTTGAAACTGGTCGCAGCCGTGAGCCCGCAGGTAGTTGAACTGGCCGAGCGTCTCGACACCTTCCGCAACCACCTTCAGATGCAGACTGTGCGCCATGGCAATAATCGCGGTAGCAATGGCCGCATCGCCAGCATTGCGCGTGATGTCCGTAATGAAGCTGCGGTCGATCTTGACCGAATCGAAAGCGAATCGCTTGAGGTACGCCGGCGATGAATAGCCGGTGCCGAAATCGTCCAGTGCCAGTCCACAACCCAGCTTGCGCAAGCCTTGCAGCACCCCTGTTGCCTCGGCTGCGTCATTCATCAAAGCGCTCTCGGTCAGTTCGATGTCGACCAGCTTGCTGCTGATGCCATGTTTGCTCAACGCCGCCCGAACCGTATTCAGAAAGTGCGTTCCGCCCAGCTGGATCGAGGAAACGTTCACGGCAATCGGCACAACGCGACACCCCGAGGCGATCCACATCGCCTGCTGCGCGCAAACGGTATCAATGACCCATGCTCCGATCGGAAGGATGAGGCCTGTTTCCTCCGCGAGTTCGATGAACGCCGTAGGAGGGAGCAACCCCTTGTCCGGATGCTGCCAGCGAATCAGCGACTCGGCGCCAACGATCTCGCCGCTGATCATGT
>JBDSFA010000256.1:0-6751 GCA_039919785.1 Dokdonella sp.
TGCTTTCCGTTGGGGCAGCGCAGCCGCGGTGTTGTGCCGAATAGGCGACATATCAGTGGACGTTCGGCATAGACCTCACAGCCATGCTTGCCTAAATACGGGCAGCTCAGGTCGGCCAGTGCAGTCTCGTGTTCGGCCTCAGTCTTGACGGGCAACCGGGCTACTTCCTCCGAAGAAGCCGTCACGGGTCCGCAACAATCATGGCAACCAACGATGCAAGTGAACGACGGGATGCGTTCGCGCAGCGCTTGAATTTTCCGATCATTGCGGGTCACGACACGCCGCTCCTCTGCCAATGGCCTTCCTGCCCACATTCGCTCACAAGAGCGCGACTCAGGCTGAACACTGCGCGCGCATGGCCGATGCAATGCGCGAAAATGCAGGTTTCAACAAAGATGATGCAGAGCGCCGAAGGTGAGTGGGCGGACGGATGGGAGTGGTCTGACGCCAGCGGTTAGCGTTGCCGACGCAGGCAAAGACCACCCGATTGGTATCGTCCATCTCGTCGACGATGAAGACGGGGCCGGAAAAACTTTGTCGGATGTGGTCGATGTGGGTATCGGCGTCATCGCAGTAAAGGTTCAAGACCATGATCCCATGAGCGGTCAATGCATTCCGGCAATCGTTGTAGAACTCCAGCGAGGCCAGCCTGGAAGGTATGCCGTCGCGGGTATAGGCATCCACGAGCAAGACGTCGAACGCATTCGATGACTGGCCGACAAATCGCGCGCCGTCATCCAGATGAACCTGGAACCTCTCATCGTTGGGCGGCACGTGGAACTCGTCCCGCAGAGCGATGACATGAGGATCGATTTCCACCACGTCGATTCTCGCATGGGGCAATTCGCGGTAACACAATTTGGCCAGCGATCCGCCGCCGAGACCGATCATGGCGACACGGTCCGGCTGGCTGTCAAAGATAAGGAAGCCCATCATCGTACGCGTGTAATCTGCCAGGAGCGTGTGCGGCGCCTGTTTCAGCATTTGGCTCTGCATCTCCGACAGGGAGAAATGCAGTGACTTGAAGGCGCGTGTTTCGCGCACGAATGGCCGACACAGTTCGGAAGCGTTCGCCAGCACGTCGTTGTCCTTCGCAGATCCGCACCGTGTGTGTACGACGCAGATGAGCCGCCCGATGCAGGCATTGATTTCATAGCACCAGAACGCGAGTATTCCTCCTCGATCGACCCGATTGGAACGCTCGCCGATGCTTCGAATGAAATTGCCTGCTTCCCACAAAATACGTTGAAGCGGCATCGCTACCCGACCTCGCACGACTACGGCTTGCTCCGAAGGAGCCCTGCTCATCGGCGTTTCAACCGCAGAGAGCGCTGCAATTGAAATGGCATGTTTGCCAGTTTGGTGAACACGGCATCGAAGACAGGATTGGCAATGTCTTCGCTCGCACGGTGACGGACGACCGATGCCGCAGCCGCGTGAGCCAGCTCCAGAGGGAGTGGCTCAACCGGCTCCTTCCAAAATCGCAGCTGCAGGTCACGCAGCGGATCGGCGCTGGACAAATGCGTGCGGGAGCGCCTGAAAGTCTCCAGGCACCGTTGGTCAACCTCTTCACCTTGGCTGCGCGAAACTATCACTGAGCAGGGGCGTCGCCCTGGCGCACCGAGAAATTGAGCATAGGTCACCAGACAATGGGATAGGCCTTGCTGCTGTTCGACTTCTCGAGTGGCGGTGCGCGTTCGCGGAATACCGCGCGCGTCGGAAATCGTGATGGCAATCTGCATCGGCGTTCGGACGACAAGAGCGGCTACTGAACTTTCCTCCGTCGTCGTATCGCGGAAAGGCGCCCCGAGTTGCGGTGCACAATGTCCAAGCCAAGATGGAGTGGCTGCGTTCGACGAAGGTTCGCCCCGCCGTTCACGCACGACTTGCCAAGCCTCGGTGAGCGCGGTCCAGGCTGTCGGAACGATGGGCCAGCACAACGACTGGACAAAGATGGCGTCGCCGCCGTCTGTCGAGGCGTAAGCGGAACCCAGAAATGCTACACGACCCGGCGCAAGGGGTTCGATCGCCGATGCCGAGGTGCGGCCGCGACGAGGAAGCGGAGCAATAGCGTGTTGTAGGGTCATTGTCGTATACCGCTCTGATCGTTACCCATCTTGTGGTCCGCGCGCCCATCGTCGGCTGTGCCGGCATCGAGCGATCATGTCAGCCGCCTGGCTTGGACGGTCTAGCCATTATAAGTGATGTTTAGCGCTTTGTAATAGATGTATAATACATCAACTCAACCTTGCCGAACGTACGGCGACGAGGAGCGCCGAGGGCGTTCTTGTGCCTACGCTCCGACGATGCGTCGAGTCTAGTGAGCTTGGTGTTGTGAATGGAATTGACATGATGTATCAACCGTTATTTGAGATATATGAGCATTCCTTGTTGATGTTTAAGTCAGAGCTCTGGTCATGATCACAGCCGCCCAACTTCGTGCGGCGCGCGCCTTGGCCGGGATGGACCAAAAGACATTGGCGGAGAAGGCGAGTGTGTCGTTGCCGACTATCCAGCGGATGGAGGCCAGCGTCGGCAATGTTCGCGGAGTCGTCGAAACGCTGACAAAAATTGTTGCTGCGCTCGACTTGGCCGGGGTCGAATTGATCGGTGAAAACATGCCCAGTCAAGGCACCGGGCGCGGTGTCCGACTCAGAGCTCCAAAGGCCCTCTGATGGTGGGGTGGGAACCGAGCGGACAGGGGCGCCCGTTGGCGAGTGTCCGCTGTCGCTTTGGGGGCGTTTGCGTATGAGTGCTGCTTCTGTTGGCCTGTTGTGCATGCGGCATCTCATCGCGTCCGCGCCGATGACGGCGGCACTCGCCATCGCAACTACCACAGCACCTGAAAAGACTTTGATCACCGCGGTCACCCTCAGCATTCGCCAGCGAGTGGGAGCCATGAGGTGCGATTGACGTTCGCTGCCCATGATCTCGTTGTATTGCTGAGCTTCGTCGGTGCGTGGTTCGCGCTAGGCATTGCAGGCCTCGTGCAGTCACACCGCATCAGTTGGGTGGCACGCACACTGTTTCCGCTGGGTGCGCTCGTCGGGCTGGGTGTCGCGTGCGTGGGTTGGTCGGCACTATCTGACGGATTCGTTGCGCAGCAATGGGTGCTGCCGCTGGGTTTGCCCAATCTGCCCTTTCACTTGCGACTGGATGCACTCTCGGGGTTCTTCCTGCTGTTGCTAGGCATCGCGGGCGCGGGCATTTCCATGTTTGCGGCGGGCTATTTTCGCGAAGGCGAGGGCACCTCGCCGGGTTTGCTGTGCCTGCAATATCACACGTTCCTGGCCAGCATGGTGATGGTTATCCTGGCCGACGATGCTTACCTTTTTCTCGTGTCGTGGGAAACGATGGCGCTCAGCTCTTACTTTCTGGTCACCACCCAACATCGCATTCCGGAGATCCGGCAAGCCGGATTTTTGTACTTGCTGATTGCACACGTGGGCGCCCTCGGCTTGCTGCTTTGTTTCGGCGTATTGCAAGGCGGCAACTGGCAAATGACGTTCGATGAGATGCGCGGCGCAACGCTCGCGCCCGTGTGGGCCAGCATTGCGTTTCTACTGGCGCTATTTGGTTTCGGTGCCAAAGCCGGACTGGTGCCGATGCACGTGTGGCTGCCCGAAGCGCACCCCGCTGCGCCATCACCGGTGTCGGCAATGATGAGCGGCCTGATGCTCAAGATGGCGGTCTACGGTTTGCTGCGCATCAGTTTTGATCTACTCCACGTTGGGCCGTGGTGGTGGGGCATGCTGACGTTGATGCTGGGCTTGGGGACGGCGCTGTTCGGCGCCGTGTTTGCTGCCGTGCAAACTGATATGAAGCGATTGCTTGCCTATTCGTCGATCGAAAATATCGGCCTGATCTTCGCCGCCATCGGCCTGGCATTGCTGTGTCGAACGTTTGACTTGCGCTTGCTCGCTGCACTGGCGTTGACCGCCGCGCTGATTCACTCCTTCAACCATGCCTTGTTCAAGAGCCTGCTGTTCCTCGCTACCGGATCGGTGCTCCACGCAACGCGCGAGCGGAGCCTGGGCAAGCTGGGCGGGCTGATTCGCCGGATGCCCTGGGTTGCGACGTTTGCCTTGATTGGCACGTTGGCGCTCGCCGGCTTGCCACCGCTCAACGGTTTCGTGTCCGAGTGGCTGCTCTTGCAGGCGTTCCTGTCCACACCGGCCATTCCTCATGCATTCGTGAACATGATCGTGCCACTGGGAGCGGCTGTCGTGGCTCTGACGGCGGCGTTGGCGGGCTACGTCATGGTCAAGTTCTACGGCGTGATCTTTCTCGGTCAGCCGCGCGAACCATCGCTGATCCATGCCCACGATCCAGGCTGGCTCGAGCGTCTGGGACTTGGCTGGCTCGCGTTGGGCTGCGTCCTCATCGGGATATTTCCGCAGTGTGCGCTGGACGCCACTGCAGGCGTTACGCAGGCACTGGTAGGCGAGGTGATCCATCGCGGACCGGCACCTTGGTGGATCGCGCCCGTCTCGACGGCACAGGCTTCCTACAGCGGCCTGGCGTTGCTGGCGGGCATGCTCGGCGTGATCGGGCTGATGTTCTTGCTCGTGCGACGGATGTATCACGGACGCGTGCGCCGCACCCCCGCGTGGAATTGCGGCTATCCATGGCTGAGTCCTCGAATGCAAGACACCGCAGAGGGTTTCGGCCAGCCGATACGGCACATCTTCGGGGTGTTTTTCCGCATGGAGCGCGAGCTGCCTTCGCCCAACGACAGCGCACCTCACTACCGCGTTCACATTGAAGACCGGTTTTGGTACGCGCTCTATTTGCCACTCGCGCGCGCAGTCGGTTGGCTGGCCGACAGGCTCGCTGTGCTGCAGCGTGGCCGTCTGGCCGTCTATCTCCTCTACAGCTTCCTCACGTTGATCGTGCTGCTGGTGTTTGTCCTATGAGTGCGCTGGCGCTTGCAAGTCAGGCGGCGGGAATCCTGCTCGCCGTCATGCTCGCACCGCTGTTGGCCGGTTGGGTCGCACAATGCCGCGCATGGCTGCAAAACCGCTCGGCGCCTCCGCTGCTGCAGCCTTACCGTACCTTGCGCAAGCTGTTCTGCAAGGACGCCGCACTCGCAACCCATGCATCTGCGCTGTTCCGCGCGACACCGTACGTGGTGTTCGGCACGATGACTCTGGCGGCGGCGATCATTCCTTCGGTAACGACAGATCTGCCGATGGCGCGCGTAGCCGACGCGATCGCTTTGGTTGGTTTGTTTGCGACAGCGCGCGTGTTCATGGCCTTGGCGGCGATGGATATCGGCACGGTGTTCGGCAGCATGGGGGCACGGCGCGAAATGATGGTCGGCTTTCTCGCTGAACCAGCATTGCTGATGGTCCTCTTCAATGCCTTCCTCATGTTCGGCAGCACCGCGCTCCCGACCGTGGCCGAAGGCACGCTGAAAGCCGACGGACTGATCCTCCACCCGAGTCTCGCTTTTGCCGGATTGGCTTTCGTCATGGTGCTGCTGGCGGAAAACGCGCGCATCCCCATCGACAACCCGGCCACGCATCTGGAAGTCACCATGATCCATGAGGCCTTGGTGCTCGAATACTCGGCGCGCCATCTGGCCCTTATCGAATGGGCGTCATGGCTGAAGTTATTCAACTATGCATGCATTGGTTTCGCGCTGTTCGTTCCCTGGGGGATCGCCTTGCACGATGCCGATGCACTGACGCTGCTGCTCGCCGTCGTTTTGCTGGTCGCCAAGCTTGCGGTCGCGGGTTCGGTACTGGCCGTGATCGAGACGGTTTCGGCGAAGTTGCGCATCTTCCGTGCGCCGGAGTTCCTCAGCATGGCGTTCCTGCTCGCCGTGCTGGGACTGCTGGTGCACTTGCTTCTGCGATCCTGAATCATGCCCACACCGACCTTTGCCACTCAGCTCCTGCACGTGCTTGCGGCGAGCCTGCTGCTGATCTCGTTCGCCATGCTCGCGCAGCGGCGCACGCGTCGGCTGATCATCCTGCTCGCATGGCAAGGCGCCGTGCTCACAGCATCCACGCTGCTGGTCGCCACAACCGCACATCTGGACCACTTGTACTATTCCGCGGCGCTCACCTTCGTGTTGAAGGTCGGCCTGATGCCGTGGATTTTGATGCGGCTGATGCGCCGTCTGGGTATTGAAGGCGACAGTGATCCACTCGTGAACATCCCAACGCTGATGTTGGTGGGGCTTGCCTTGGTGATCTTCGCGTTCGGACTCGCCCAGCCGATCAGCTCACTGGCCACCACCGTGACGCGACAAACGTTGGGGATCGCCATGGCCGTCATCCTGCTGGCATTCCTGATGATGATCGCCCGTCACAAGGCCGTTACCCAGGTGATTGGCTTTCTCGCGATGGAAAATGGATTGTTCTTTGCCGCCAACAGCACCACGTATGGCATGCCGATGGTGATCGAGTTGGGCATTGCACTCGATCTGCTCGTCGGCGTCTTCATCTTCGGTATCTTCTTTTTCCAGATACGCGAGCAGTTCGACAGCCTCGATCTGCACACGCTCGAAGCACTCAAGGAGGACTGACATGGAGCTTGTGTTGGTCCTCGGGATCCCCGCGCTAGGCGCTGCATTGCTGGCCCTTCTGGGTGAGCGCCGCCGCGCCGCCGACTTCAACGTTGCGATCAGCCTTGCCACGCTGATCGCCGCCTGCGCCCTGGTGGTGCGAGTCATCGTCGAAGGGCCGATGACGCTGGCTCACGAGCAGTTTTTCATCGACCCTTTCAACGTGTTCCTGATCGC
>JBDSFA010000455.1:0-5687 GCA_039919785.1 Dokdonella sp.
ATCGCCCACGCGGCTAGCAGGGGAAGTGTGGTGAGCGCATCGAGCCAGCCCACGCCGAGATGGCCATCCGCGCCGAATTGGCGTAGCGCAAGCGCGAAGGCAAAGGTCCAGGTCCATAGCCAGCCCATGTGCGCGAATGCGGTAACCGGGCCGCGCGCTTCACGCAGCGCGTGCAACGCGAAGTAGCCCGCCATGGCATAGGTCGCGAATGCGGCGAGACCCCAACCCGCGAAAGGGCGCGCGTCGGCATCGCCGAACAGGAATACGAGGGGAACTGCGATGGCGAGCGCGAGGGCGGACGTCCATGCCGTCGCGCTTGCCGCAGTGCGCGCGAATGCAAGGGCCGCAAGCGCTGCGGTCAACGCGAAAAACGCGAGCAACGCCTGGACTTGCAGCAGCTCCGGTACAAAGCGGTCGATCTCGTGCAGGCCCGCGCCGAGCCACCACGCAAGCCCCCACAGATACATCAGCAGCGCCAGCGGTGTGCGTGTGCCAGCACGTGCGTACAGCCATGCGCTCACAAATGCGGCGGCACAGATCAACACGGCGCTGATGAATAAGCTGTTGGCGAGCGGTGTCGCTTCGCTGCCCTGCGTGCCGAACGCAAGCGCGGCCACGAACGCCAAGGCAGCAAGCGCCTGCAGCAGCCATCCGCTCACCTGTGGCAGCAGGCGCTGCTGGCGCAGGCCTAGCCAGACCAGGGCCGCACCTTCGAGCGCAAACGTGCAGGCGGTTGAGCGCGCGCTGAGCGCGAGCGGCACCGCAAGCGTGGCGAAGCCGACGCCCAGCACGGCGAACGATTCGCCGAGCACGCGCATGCGCTCGCGCGGCAACAGCTGCCATGCAAGCAGGGCGTAGATCGCCGCAAGGGCAAGCGCCGAATACGCGAGCGGCATGCGCTCGCCGTTGAGCAACGCTGCGTGCAACGCGAATGCGACCAGTGGATTGCCGAACACGAGGGTGCCGTCGACGATATCGCGCTGCGTCGATTCACGCTTGCGTGCATACAGGATCGGAACCGCCAGATAGATCGCGAAATAAATCAGCAGGAAGGGTTCGGTGCTGGCGAACAATTCGGTCCGGTAGCTGAGCACGCCCCAGGTGGTGCCGATCGCGAACGTGAAGACGAAGCCGAGCAGGTTGAGTGCGCGCCATGGCCGCACCCAGGCGATCGCGAAGATCGCGAGATTGAGCAACGCGTAGTAGGAGAACAACACGACGTGGTCGCCGCTGCCGGTTGAGATCAGGATCGGTGCGGCGAAGCCGGCGAGGATGCCGAGCACGGCGAGCGCCAGCGCATCCTGCAGCACGGCGAGCACGCCGGTGCCCGCGACCAGGATCAGCATCAGCGCGAACGCGGCCGTGGGCGGAAGCAGGTGATAAAGACGAAACGAGGCGAACACGGTCATCAGCAGTACGCCGATTGCACCGCCCTGCAGGCTCAAGCCGAAGCTGCGCCGACGATCGCGTTCGCGCCATCCGAATACGAGGGCGGCGATCGCGGCGAGCGCGATGCAGGCGATGCGCAGTTCGATCGGCAGCGTGAGCCAACCCTGATCGGATGCGTATTTGAGCAACGCCGCGACGCCTGCAAACAACACCAGCATGCCGACCTTGACCGGTACGTTGCCTTCACTGAACCAGCGCTTCACCCACGCGATCGCGCGGTCAAACGGATCGGGACTGCTTGGCCGGCGCGGCGGAACGGCCACGCGCCGAGGCGGCGTCGGAGTTGCTGGTGGCCTCGCTGCGGCAGAAGGCATCGGTGCCACAGGCGGTGAAATTGCGCTCGCTTCGTCAAAACGCAAATCGAGGACAGGTGCGGTCCAATCGGGTACGGGCGGCGCGGTCGGTCGCGCCAGGGCCGATGGCTTCGACGCCGTTGTGGACGGCGCGACTCCTTCGCGGCGCGGGGGCGGTATCGGTGCGGACTCAGCGCGTGGCACCTCCTTCAGCGCGTCCAATTCGCTACGCAGCGCATCGACGCGCGCGGACAGCTTGCGCACGTGGACCAGCATGAGGCCGCTGGCGAGGCCGAAGAAAAAGCCGACAGCGACCATGCCATCGCTGCCGGACATGCCACCGATGACCATGCCGGCAAAGCAGCACGCGATGACGATCAAGAATCCCATTCCATTCCCCTTGGTTCCGGCCTGGTTTGCTCCGGGTCAGTAGACGTCCGCCTCCCCAGGCGGCCGCGTCTTGAAGCGCTTGTGCAGCCAAAGGTACTGGCTTGGCGCCTCGCGCACCATGCGCTCGATGCTGGCGTTGACACGCGCGGTGTCAGCGACGGCGTCGTTGGTCGGAAAGGGTTCGATCGGCGCTTCCAGCCGGATCGCGTAACCGCCAACTGCAAGCCGGCGATGAAAAAACGGTATCACCTTCGCACCTGACAGCCGGGCGAGATGGTGCGTTGCCGTGATCGTCGCGGCCGGTACCCCGAAGAATGGCGCGAAGACGACGTCCTTGCCGCGCATGTCCTGATCGGGCGCATACCAGACGGTGCCGCCGTCCTTGAGATAACGCAGCGTCTGGCGCAACTCGTCCTTGGCGAACATCGCATCCGCGTAGCGCAGGCGTGCGCGTTTGATCGCCCACTCAAATGCCGCATCCGCATGCTCGCGGTACATGCCCGCAATCGGAATGCGCTGGGAAACCAGACGCGCACAAAGTTCCAGATGAGAAAAGTGCGCGCCGACCAGGAGCACGCCATGCCCGGCCGCGCGCGCGGTGGCCAGGTGTTCAAGACCTTCGATGGTCAGCGGTATGCGACCGATCGCGCGTGCCGAGCCCATCCAGGCCAAGGCGAATTCGATCAGCATCATGCCGCTGTCGCGCAGCGTCTCTTCCAGCAGAGCGGCGCGTGAAGCTTGATCGAGATGAGGGAAGCACAGATCGATATTGCGCTCGGCTACGCGTCGGCGTTCGCCAAGGGCGCGTGCAGCCAGCCAGCCCAGCGCACGGCCGATCGCACACAACCACGCATAAGGCAGTCTGGCAATCAGTGCGATCACGCCCAAGCCAAGCCAGGCAGGCCAGTGGCGCGGAGCGAGCAGGGTGGCGCGAAACGGTGGTACGGCTTGCGGCATCGGTGGATTATGAGGGAAGCAGGGGCGGTGGTTGAGAATACGGGCCGCAAAGCATGTGCTCAGATTGAATTCGTCGCCGATGGTTGACGAGGCGGAGCCTGGAAAGCCACGGCGCACGTCGGTCTTCAGCCGCAAGCCCCGATCGTTATACTGCGGCACCTTCGGCGCCGACTGTCCCCGTGTTCCAACGCTTCATCTATACCCTCACTCTGTACTTGCTGACGCCCTTCGTGGTCTACCGGCTGGCCGCGCGCGGCTTCAAGTACCACGGCTATTTCGCGCGCTGGCGCGAACGTTTCGGGTTCTTTGCGGACCCGGGCATCCGGGACAGCATCTGGATACACGCGGTATCGCTGGGCGAAGTCAACGCCGCGGTGCCCTTGATCGAAGCGTTGATGCTGCGCTATCGCGAATCACCATTCGTGATCACCACGGTCACGCCGACGGGGTCCGATCGCGTACTGCAGTTGTTTGGCGATCGCGTGTTTCATGTCTATCTGCCGTATGACCTGACCACGTCGGTCAAGCGATTTCTCAATCGTGTGCGACCCCATCTGGCCGTCATCATGGAAACCGAGATCTGGCCGAATCTGTTCATGACCTGTGCCGAGCGCGACATTTCGATCGTGATCGCGAATGCGCGCCTGTCGGAGAAATCGCTGCGTGGTTACTGGCCGATCCAGCCGCTGGCGCGACGCGCGATCCGCTGCGCGAGTTTCGTCGCCGCGCAATCAACCTCGGATGCGGAGCGCCTGCGTTCGCTCGGCGCCGCCGAGCCGCGCCTGGCAATCGTCGGTAACTTGAAGTTCGACATGACCGTGCCAGAAGGCGTGCGCGATCGCGGCCTTTCGTTCCGTGCGGCGGCTGGCAGCGGGCGGCCGGTATGGATCGCGGCGAGTACGCACGAAGGCGAAGAGCTGACCGTGCTCAAGGCGCATGCGGAAGTGCTGCGTCGTTTCCCGGATGCGTTGTTACTGATCGCGCCGCGTCACCCGGAGCGCTTCAAGCCGATCGTCGCCGCTTGTCGCGCGTATGGATTCCGCACCCAGATACGCAGCGAGGACGGCGGCGCCGACCCGACCTGCCAGTGTTTCGTCGTCGATTCGATGGGCGAGTTGATCGAGTTCTACGCCGCAGCCGACGTCGCCTTCGTCGGCGGCAGCCTGGTCCCGGTCGGTGGGCACAACCTGCTGGAGCCCGCGGCTCTGGCATGCCCGGTCATCGTCGGTCCGCAGACATTCAACTTCGAAGAAGTCACCGAAGATCTGATCAATGCCGGGGCCGCGCTCAGGATTGTCGACGGCGATGCGCTCGGTTCGACTGTCATGCGTCTGCTCTCGCGTGAAGTTGAGCGTCGCAGCATGGGCGAAGCAGCGCACCGTGTCATGGCACGCGAACGCGGTGCGGTCGAACGCACGATGGAGTTTGTCGAGCGCGTATTGCTGGAAGCTGGGAATCGGGAATCGGGAATCGGGAATCGGTAGAGAAAACAGCTCGGCGCAATTGCACGATTCCCGATTCGCAGTCTTCACTCCAACAACGCGTTGATCGCTTCGAGATCCTTCACCTCGATAACGCCGGCTGCCTGTTTTAGCAACAGGCCGCTGAGCACGAAGGAATGTCGTGCCGACGAGTAGCCGCTTTGTGCCTGCAATAGGGTCTGCTGGCTGATCAGCACGTCGACGATCGTGCGCGTGCCCACCTCGTAGCCAGCCTGAGTCGCCTCGACCGAACTCTGCGCCGATACCACGGCAGCCTTGGTCGCCTCGACGGCGCTCGCACCGGCAATCACCGAGCGGAAATCGTTGCGCGTGGTTGCCTCGACCAGACGACGATTGAATTCGAATTGATCCTGCGTGAAGTCGCGGTTGTAGATTGCCTGGCGCACGCGCGACTGGGTCAGGCCGCCGCTGAAGATCGGCACGTTCAACGTTACCGATACCGTGCTTCCCCAGCGCGGGTCGCCGCTGAAATCGTGGAATTGACCGAGTCCGCCAAATTGGTTGTCGGACCAGCCCGGCGAACGTCCGTAGGTCAGCTGCCCGCTGAGCGTGGGGAGGTGGCCAGCGCGCGCGGTATTGATGTTTGCATTCGCGGCATCGACCTGAAACGCGGCCGAACTCAGGGTCGGGTTTTGCTTCAATGCGACGTCGACCCAGGCGGCCGGATCATCCGGCGTCGGATGGTCGAGTGGCAGGTTTTCGCGCAGCTTGTGGAACTCGCCCGGCTCCTTGTTGGTGAGCTGGCGCACCGCTTCGCGCGCCTGATCGAGCGAATTGCGGTTGTTGATCACGCTGGCAACGGCTTGGTCATGCTGTGCCTTGGCATCGTTGACGTCGGTGATCGCGGCGAGGCCGACTTCAAAGCGCTGCTGCGCCTGTTCGAGCTGCCGTCCAAGCGCCTTTTCGTTCGCATCGGCAAAGCGCAGCGCGTCGGTTGCGGTGAGAACATTGAAGTACGCGGTTGCCACGCGCACCAGCAGCGCCTGCTGCGCGGCGTCGTAGGTGGCAGCGCCGGCCTGCGCGGTGTACTTGCTCGACTTCAGCGCGGTCCAGCGGCTGATGTCGAGGATGCTCTGGCTGACCGTTGCGTCGGTCG
>JBDSFA010000363.1:0-6624 GCA_039919785.1 Dokdonella sp.
TCACGCGCAGTTCGCCCGGCACGGTGACGCTGTCCGCATTGGTGGCGTCGAGCTGGAGCCGGCCGCGCAGCGGAAACCATGCGGCGGCCGCGGGACCGGCCACGCGCAGAACGCAACCGCGTCCGCCGCCAATGACGGCAACGAGTCCGCCGCCGTCCGCACGGGTGGGAGATTTGAGAGAAAGATCAAGGTTGGAACCGTGAGCCAGGTGGTGCGTTTCGAAAATCATGCCAATTCCTCTTGCGAGCACTTTCTCGTTCTAGCCAGCGAAAGGTTTGGGGTCAGGAAATTCTTACGAAATCTTCGTGAAATCCTCCGGTGCTGCGACGGAAGCCCAGTCGTAGCGCGCAGTTGCGCACTGCCGCCGACCATGCCCGCAACTTGCGGCAGCAGCCGACTGGAAGAGATACCGCTGCTGGCGGCGATCCACGGGGCAGGATCCGCAACAGCTTCAACGCGGCGCAGACCTAAGCTTGTGTGCGACAGGACGAGCACGCGGGCAAGCGAACGCGCCACTTGCTGAGGCAGCGGCAGCAGAGTCTGGAAGCTTTCAGTCGGTGCGCGGGGCGCGATCGAATTTCTTACCAATGCCGCCAGCGCGGCAAGGCCTTCCCCATGCGAAATGCCCTCGTGGTTCTCGGCGTCCTGGCGATCGCGCCGGTGGACGTGCCGGCCGCCTGCAGCGCGCAGAGCTCCGCAGACCGCCCGCACCTCGTCGAGCTCTACACCGCCGAAGGCTGCGCGTCGTGCCCACCCGCAGAACACTGGATGAGTTCATTGCGCGCGAGCAAGCAGTACATAGGTCTCGAATTCCATGTCGACTACTTCGACGTACAGGGCTGGCGCGATCCGTTTGCCGATGCGCGCTATACCGAGCGACAGAAGGCGCTGACGAAGCACGGGGCGCAGGATGCGCATTTCAGCA
Organism: Dokdonella sp.; assembly: GCA_039919785.1. Lineage (GTDB taxonomy): Bacteria > Pseudomonadota > Gammaproteobacteria > Xanthomonadales > Rhodanobacteraceae > Dokdonella_A. Next base: position 926 of record JBDSFA010000363.1, read on the forward strand.
AGAGCAGCCTGATCTACACGCCGCAGGTCTTCGTCGATGGACGCCTGTGGAAGAACTGGCCGAAGGCGGCGCCGCCGGCTGTCGGAACCGCGCAAGCGCCGGCACTCAACCTCGATGTCACGTTGGGAAGCTCGATCCACGCAAAGGCCGCCAGCCCGACAGGCGCGGCACTGCAGCCAAGTTATCGGCTCTATGTTGCGCTGACCGAAAATGGATTGAGCAGCGCGGTGAAGGCCGGCGAGAACCGCGGCAAGCGACTCGACCACGATCTCGTGGTACGCGACCTGGCCGGTCCGCTGGATCTGCCGCAGGCGGAAGCGGAATTGAAATTACCGGACGGCTTCGATGCCGCCAAGTCTGCCGTAGTCGCATTCGTCCAGGATGAGAAAAGCGGCGATATCGTGCAGGCGCTGCGCCTGCCGCTCGCGCAATGCACGCGATAGTCTCGCGGTCGAGCTGACTTGCGCGCGAGGCGCAATCCTCGCGATTTTTTGTGGGTTCTTTTGTAGGAGCGGCTTCAGCCGCGATGCTTGTTGTGAGGAGAGCAACGCGGCTGAAGCCACTCCCACAGGAAATGATGCTTCAATTCAGCGGTGCTTCAGCCCTCTCCTTCACGAGGTGAGCCGGGATTTCGCGCGGCATGTCGCGCGCCGGCGAACGGCTGCACAGGGATGTGCAGACAGGGCATTCAGGCAGGATGCCCGAGGCTGGGTGGGGATGATGTTGCTCGATGTCGTTCCACACCAGAGCATCGCGGCTGAAGCCGCTCCTACAAAAAAAATCGCGGTTGAAGACCGCCAGCAGAAGGCATCAAGGCATCGCCTGGTCCAGGCTGATCGCTGCTTCGCCGCTGAATCCACCACACCGGAAAATGCTCCTGCATTTCCGGTGTACCGTGCATCCATGCACATCGCACCGGAAAATGCTCCTGCATTTCCTGTGTACCGTGCATCCATGCACATTGCACCGGAAAATGCTCCTGCATTTCCTGTGTACCGTGCATCAATGCACATTGCACCGGAAAATGCTCCTGCATTTCCGGTGTACCGTGCATCCATGCACATAAAAAAAGGCGACCATCAAGGTCCCGAACCCGATGGCCGCCGAGGGTTTCGCACATCGATGCTGTGACACATCTGCCCGTTGGAGGGCACGACTAGTCTGCGCGGACACGCTCGGGTGGGGGTTGCGAAGAATTACCGGGTAGGTGACAGAAATTGCGGTCTCGCGATCAAGCGTACGACTGCGCGCTGCGACTCAGATTATTCAGGTTTCAGGCTGCGGGCGTGCGCGCGAGGCGGAACATGCCGATGTCGGTGTCCTCGACATCCACCGGTGCGAAAATGATCGCGTCGTGTTTCGGCGTAACGCTGAAACTGAAGTCCTGCAGCAGCAGGTCGAGCTTGCGTACTTCGCGGTCCTCGCCATTCGCCGGATCGAAATCGTGCATGACAGCAGTGCGGATTCCAATGTCCGCCAGGTACCAGACGTGGCCGTCGACAATCTGCCAGCCGCTCCCCAGAATCGAACTGACCTTGGGCAAGACGAGGCGTTCGTCGCCGCTGTCGAGATCGCGCCGGAACAGACCGTCCGTCGAGTTTGAGGTGTAGTACACCGATCGGGTCAGTGGATCGATTTGCGCATACGCGATGCCAGGCACCAGTGTCTTGCGCGTTTCCTGTGGCGTAGCGGGGTGATCGACTTCGACCAGTGCCGTCTTCCTGCCGCCCAAACGCAGCGCGAACAGATAGCGGTCCGGATCCGTGCCATAGGCGCCGAACATGATGTGCTCGTCCGGCTTCGACAGCACCCGTTGGCGACCGCTTGCGAGATCGAGCTCGATCAATCGGCGTCCCTGTGCATCGCGTTGCACGAAGACGATCTGCTTTCCGTCCCCGCTCCAGCGTGCGCCGAACGCGTCCGCGTCCGAACGCTCGGTCAATTGAGTCGTCGTCGTCGACGCGAGATCGTGCAACCACAGCTGGAAACGTCCGCTGCGATCGGACACAAATGCCACGCGGTCTCCGATCGGCGAAAGCACCGGCGTGAAATCGCTGCCCGTTGACGGTGCGAGCACGCGTGGCTTCGTACCCGACGTATCGAGTGGCATAACCTGCAGCTTGTCCTGCGTGCGTGTGATCTCATACACCACCGAGTCGCCGGAGCGGCCCGCATCGGGGTACTGCGCTGGACTGATGCCGAGCGCCTGCGTCTGGCCGGTTTCGACATCGAGCGCATACAAGGCGGGGGAAGACGCGTTCAAATCCGACGAGAACACCAGGGTCCGATTGTCCGCCATCCAGGTGTAGCCCCTGATGCGCGCGGCGATGTTCGTGAGCTGGCGCACGGCGCCACCCTTCGACGACATGATGAAGAGGTCGCTGTACGGCGCGATTCCACGGCGGAATGCGATCCAGCGCCCATCCGGCGAATAGCGCGGATCGAGATCCTGATCCTCGGCCGTGCGTTCGTACGACAACGCATGCTTTTCGCCGTTGTCGAGATTCCAGGTGAACAGCACCAGCTCGGTTGGATCGTCGCCGAGCCGGCCGGCGGTGAGGAAGCTGTGTCCGTCGGGCGTCCAGTCGAAGTAGCCGACACCGTATTGACGGCAGTTGCCGACATCGTGCTCACTGCCGCCGAGACTGGGCGCCACGAACAACTCGCAATGGTTCGGCCCAAGGCGCAGGAACGCGATGCGGCTGCCATCCGGCGACCATACAGGCAAGCCTTCGACCTCCGAGCCGCGACTCGTCAGGCGAACGAGCTGCGATGGCTCGACGCCTCGAACGACCAGACGTTCGAACTGGCTGACGGGATCGAAGATGGAAAAGGCGACGCGTGTCCCGTCGGGCGACAAGTGTGGTCGATACTCAGAACCCGGATCGGACGTCAGTGCATGCGCGTCGCTGACGCGCCATGTCAGTGCAGCTGCGGCGCCAGGTTGCAGCGGGCGCTTGAGGGTAACCGCGATTGCGAGAGCGACGATCGCAAGTAACGCGGCCGAAACCAGCCATTTCTTGCGCGCCCGTGCCGGTTTCCGCGGTGGCGCAACCGACGTCGACGCGGCTTGCGGTTCGGGCTCATGGATCGTTCCTCCATCGAGGGACTGCGCGATGGAACTCTCGACGAAAATACCGCCGCCGGGCCCATCCAGCACGAGCACGGGAGCGATCAACCGGTAGCCGACTTTCGGAATCGTCTCGATGTAGAGCGGGGGTTTGCTGTCGTCGGCGAACGCGCGGCGCAATTCCTTGATCGCCTGGGTCAGCACATCGGGTGTGGTGAAGCGCCCGGTCCATACCCGATCGAGCAGCTCATCGCGCGTGACCGTTGATCCGACATGTCGCACCAGCTCGATCAGCACCGCAACCGCCTTGCTGGTGAGGCGAGGACATTCGGGCCGCGTGATGACGCGCAAGGCGCCCACATCGATCACGTGCTCACCGATGCGCAGGCGCAGATTCGATTGCGTCAGCAGATCGTCAGTCGCGCGTTGCGGTGAGACATGCAAGTTCATGGCTGGATATCTATCAGAAACCGCACCACCACATCATATCGCACGCAGGTTCGGCATAATCTTTCCGCAATTTCTGCATCATCGTGCTCCCGGAATCTCCTTCCTACGACGCGGGACAGTGGAAGACAGTCGCAACGATATCAATCGGAGCGCTGCAGCAACGGCGGCAGCGGGCAGTGCAGTGCTGCGCAGACCGTGCGCAGCAGCTCGGATTCGGCCACGCTGACGATACCGTCGGCGCTGATCGCCTGGGTCAGCGCGCGCACGACCAACTCCTTTCCGGCCGGCGCGAGCAGATCGAGTTTCGGCAATGCTCGATCGAGCGCGAGCACCCAATCCGTCGGCGGTGCATAGGCAATCGCCGCTTCCGGCAAGACCTCGCGCAAGCCAAGCAGATAGGCGCGTTGCGCAGCCACGTTGTCTTCGTGCCCGTAGTTCGCGACGATGGATAGCAGGTCCTTGAGTTCCGCTTCGACGCCGGGCAATCGCGTACGACCCATCGCCAGCGTCGCGGCGGGATTGAGCGCATCCATCACCTGCAGGCCGACCAGTTTGGCCAAACAGTATTCACCCAGCGTCACGCAGCCGTCCGCATCGATCAACTCACGCAGCACGAGCGTGAATGTCGTCAGCTGCACTCGCGGACGTCGGCGCAAGGCCGGGAACGCAAGTGACGCAAGCTGCAGGCGCGACATCGGATGCAGGTCGGGCAATTGCACCGACAGTGTTTCCACCAGCGCACGCGTACCGCTGTCGTAGCGTGCCTCGATCAGATCGAGCTGGCGCGCACGCATGTCGCTCTCGTCATTGAGCAGCAGCGCGAATACAAGGGGCATCGCCTGTCCGGACTGCCACGCGGCTTCGCGCAAGGTCTGCGGAATCGCAGCATGAATACCTTGAGCGGCAACGCGATCATCGACACCTGGATTGCCCACCTGTCCGACCACCACGTTGGGGGTCAAGTGCAGCTGCGCGTTCGCAGCGGGCAGCATTGCGGTGTTCGTCGGTGCGGCACGCGAGACGGCGCGTGCCGGAGCGAAACCCGCGATCGACACATCGGCACGATCGAACTCCTCTTCGCAGACGAGGATCGGTTGCGACCACGCAGCGGCGATCGTCTTGAATTCATCGGCGCGAAACCCAGGCTGCATTCGCAGGATGCGCGCAGTGAGCGGCGGGTGCGTCGCGAATAGCGCGGAGTACCCCACGCCATCCCCGAACAGCATGTGCGCGACTTCCTCAGTGTCGCTGCTGGCGAGCTTAGACCCTTCAGCGAGACCGCCGATCTTTTTCAGCGCGCCGGCGATGCCTTCGCTCTGGCGCGTGAACTGCACCGCCGATGCGTCTGCGAGGAATTCGCGCTGACGCGAAATCGACGCCTTGATCATGCGCCCGAACACCACACCGATGTAGCCTACTCCGAGCAAGGCAAATCCGAAGAGAACCACACTGCCCGCATCGCGGCCGCGGCCACGACCGGAAATTTCGGCGATCTTGCGCCCGATCGTGGCGATGACAAGAATACCGAACACGACGCCCATCAGGCGGATGTTGAGGCGCATGTCCCCATTGAGGATATGGCTGAATTCGTGACCGATCACGCCCTGCAATTCCTCGCGCGTGAGTTTGTCGAGCGCGCCGCGCGTCACCGTCACTGCGGCATCGGTCGGCGCGTAGCCGGATGCGAACGCGTTGATGGCAGCCTCTTCTTCGAGGACGAAGATTTCCGGCACCGGTACGCCCGCGGCAATCGCAAGTTCTTCGACAACGTTGCGCAGGCGCCGATACGCGAAGTTGCCGGTATCAGTCGGTACCGGCAGGCCGCCGAGCTGGCGCGCGACCACTGCACCCCCGCCACGCAGCGTCGCGATGCGATAAAGGGAGCCGCAGCCAATCACGACGATAACCAGCAGGCTGATGACGATCAGGCCGGCGGGAGACATGCCGTGGCGCGCATGCCGGCCAAGTGCGATCAGAAATACAAAGTCGATCGCGGCAACGATAGCGATCACAGCGAGCGCAAACAGCAGCAGCATCTTGCGCGTCTGTCGACGTGCATCAGCCTGGTGGGCGAAGAAGTTCATGCGGAAAGGCGACTGTGGTAGCGACTGCCTGTGGGAGCAACTGTCTGTGGGAGCGGCTTCAGCCGCGATGCTCTCTTGATAGCCACCGCCCGAGC
>JBDSFA010000009.1:0-5384 GCA_039919785.1 Dokdonella sp.
AGGATGGGGCAGGGCAGATGACAGCTGAGCGGTGCTGAAAATGAATTGTGCAAAGTTGCTACGTGTCAGTGCCGCCTGTGCGCAATGCGTTCCATGCGGCCCGATTTCTGGGTGAAAATGAACGACACATTTTTTCCGGCAATGGGGATGAATCATGGAGATCGCCAAGCCATGCAATGTGACTTAAATGTGCGAACTGGCGCCGGTCGCAACCGATTGAGCGACGTGGCTCTCGCGCTCGCGTTGGCGCTTATCGCTGCGTGTGCCAGAAATGCCGTGGCCGCGACGCCGGAACAACTCAGGGCGTGGCTTGGCTGCTATGAGATCGCCATAAGTACGGATGAAAGGCCGGTCGACACTCGCATATTGCGATTGACCGACTCTCCCGTCGAAGGAACAGACGGCGCGTACCTCGCGGAACACAGCAAAAGCGCCGAGGACGAAGGTGTCATGGCGAGCTGGTGGCCCTACAACAAAACATCCATCCAATTGAATTTCGGCAACGGATCCGTCGTCTGGGCAGCGCGCCTGAATTCGTTTGGAAAATCACTCGTCGGAGCAGGTGCGTGGACGACCGACAACGGCAACACTGTGACGGCATTTCACGTTTCCGCGGTGAAGAAACGTTGCGATCCCTGATGCATTTGTCCGGTTCACGCAAATAGTGAGCCGGCTCCCATCGCGTTTGTGCCGTGCGCACGCGGTGATCAGCGCAGCCCTAATGCGACGGTGCCAAGCGCGCCGCATCGGCCACACGAATGATCGGTTCGAGATGGATTTCCAGATGCGTGCGCGTCTCGGGAAGCGCCTGTGGTTCTGCATTGCGCGCTGCCGATGACCGGGCGACAACGATGCGAGCCGTTGCGACACCGGCACCTGCGAGCTGTCGCGCGACAGCGAGTCCACGCTGTTCGACCAGCTGCATAGCCGGTACGCCATTGCCCGAATCGTCCGGCGTCGCGTTCACAGTGATCAGCATCATGCGGTACTCGACGAGCACCTTCGCGATCGGTGCAAGCATCTGACCGATGCCCGGCGTGATGCGCGCACTGCCGATATCGAAGTCGAGACGCGCGGAGAGATCCAGGATCAGGTCGTTGCCCTGTCTGCCGACGACGATCCCGACCTGCGTGCTCGCTACTTGCTTCAGACGACCCTGCAATACGTCGATGTAGTAGCCGACGTCTTCGGCTCGCAACGCATCCGTTGGGTTTTTCGCGAGCGCCGCCTTTATGCGGCTTTTTTCCTCTGCGAATCCGCGACTGCCGAGCATGATCGGGCCCTTGCTCGGCGCGACGCTCGGTACGATTTTCGGCTTCGCGACATGAGAGGGCACAGGCGGCGAGGGCGTCGAAGGAGTCGCAGCAGGCATCGGAGCAACAGGGCGCATTGCAGGTTTTGAGCAGGCGGCAAGCGCAAGCATGATCGCGCAAACAGTGCCGATCGCGCTGAAGCCAAATGCGTTACCTTGCATGGGTGGTCGTCGCATGGGCAGTGTTGTCTCGATCGAACGCTGCTTCGAACGCGGGCGTGTCGGGATCGCGGGGGGTGTCGTGGCGCAAGTACGCGAGCAGATGCTCGATCGACAGCGGCTTGCTGAAAAGATACCCCTGCCCGAACAGCACGCCATGTTCAATCAGCCAGTCGCGCTGTGCCGGCGTTTCGACGCCCTCGGCCACGGTGGCGAGATTGAGCGAGCGCGCCATTTCGATCACGTGCGTGACGACGTGGCTGGTGGCGGCCTTGGTGCCGATCGCGTCCACGAACGTCTTGTCGATCTTGAGCAGGTCCAGCTCGAACGATTGCAGATACGAGAGCGACGAATAGCCGGTGCCGAAATCGTCCACCGCCACCTGATGACCCATGCTGCGCAGGTTGCGGATCAGCGAGCGCGACACCTCGGTGTTGAGCAGCGCGCGCTCCGTGATCTCCAGCTTCACGCTGCCGGCCGGCAACCTCGCCAGCGCCAGCGTAGCGGTCAGCTCGCGGCCGGTCGCATCGTTCTTGAGATCGCCCTCGCCGAGATTGATGTTGACGCTCATCTCGGGGAATTCGACAAGGATGCGCTGCAGGTCGCGCACGACGATGCGCATGACCGCACGCGTGACTTCGTGGATGAAGCCGCCGTCTTCCGCGACCGGTATGAACACGCTAGGGCTGACCGCATCGCCATCGGTGCGCTTCCATCGGGCGAGCGCCTCCATGCCTATGCAGCGACGCGAGGCGAGGTCGACGACCGGCTGGTACTGCACCCAGATGTGGCCCGCGGCGAGGGCTTCACGCAACTCCGACGTCATGCTGAGCCGGTTGCGCGAGATGCGCGTCATCAGGTGGATCCATGCGAGCAGCAACAGCAATCCGAGGCCAGTGCCGATCGCGAGCATCTGCGCGTGGCGCGTGAGGAAATTGTCGAGCGGCTCGCGCGCGACAATGTCGATCGGCAAGATCGCGTTGCGCGAGTAACGCGAGATCACCTGGCCGTGCTCGCGATCGACACTGACGCCAATAGGCAGCGTACTCGGCGCTGGCAGCGTCGCGTCCCACGGAATTGCGGACAGGCGCAGGTTCTCCACCCACAACGCTGCTTGCCGATCCTTCATCGGTGTACTGCCGAGCAGCATGCGCGGATCGATCGCCACGTCGTGATCGCCGTGGCGCATCAGGAACAACTGCACGTCACCGACCTGCGTTTGTGGACTCGGCCACCACGCGATCACACCGCTATCGTAGATGCGATCCGCGTGCGCCGGCTTGAGCACGCCCTGCGCGAGGAAACCGACCCCGCATAGTCGATCGTCCGCCTGCCAGTACCCGATCGCACGGATATAGGGGCGCGAGATCGCCGCCTCCTCCAACGCCTTCAGATGTTCCTTCGAGCAGCGCGCGTACGGCAACGTGTCGAACGCATCCAGCATGTCGCGCGTGTCGACGATAAGCCGTTCGGTCGACTGCCCGAGCGACGCCGCAAGTCCGCCCGCATACGCTTCCTCGGACGTGATCGACTCTTGCCACAACAGCGCCGCGACCGCCACGAACAACACCCCGACTCCGGCGATCGCGACCAGGGTCGAGAAGATGAGGATTTTTCTGGTGCGGAACATGGGGTGGGGCGGGGTCAGCGTTGGGCCGGGGCGAAACGGATGAGCGATCGGCGCACGTCAACATGCGGCAACGAATCGCTCGACGTCGTGATCTGGCTGTCGTGACTTCGATCCATCGTCGCCTTCCCGCGGTCAAACGTATGTATGGGTTTTATCCACTGTCCCATGTGAGGGCATTCACGCGGGCTAGCGGACCGAACGACGAGAGTAGCGCAACCGCGCTTCAACCATAGACAGCGACCGCGAGCTGGCCGCAATCCAATGATCCGCGAACGCCCAACGGCAATTGCCGCGACATCCGCTTAACTCTTCGTTGACAGATTGCGACTGGCATCCTGAACGTACACGCCCCCAAGCGTGCAGCGGCGTGCTGGGCAGCGGAGTCGAGCTGGCGCTTCTGGTGTCGCTGCCGATCATCGCCATGGATGCTTGAATTTCAGGCGCACCACCGTGACGGTGAAAAGGTCGCGATGAAGCTCGTTCCGATTCGGCGCACGGGAGTGCTCTCAAATGTTGCAGATGGTGCGAGGAGCGGAAGTCTGCGTCTTCCTGGGTGCGGGGCAGGCGACTGCATTTTTGAGGCACATGAGGGCGAGGGTTGTTGCGAAACGGGCGGTGGAAGCGCAGCGGGTTGTAGGGGTGCTTTGGAATCGGGCAGCTTGCTGAAGGTGCCGTGCGGAATCGGGTGCGGGGCCGCCGGACGACCTGCCGGAGTGCGGACGTGCATACTCATCAAGGCACGAACCGCGCGAACCCAGCGAGCAGCACTGCGGTGTCCCGTATGCGCCGGAAATGTTCAGCATTTCGTTAGAGAACGATTCCATGACTTGGAGGTTGGAAATGGATGGGCAAGCAAACCATCAGCGCGATCGCATGAGGTGCCGACCCACACGCCCGCGGCTCGGTGATTTCAATCAAGGATCCGCTCGCTCGTAACTTCCCGAGAACGTCACGTTCATTCCTCCGCAACCATAGTCATCCTTGACCAGCAATGCGCCGTCTTTCCACTGCAAGTCGACGATGCAGTCATATCCACCTTCTGCCACAGGGGGTGAGTTTCCCTGACCTTCGGCGAAGTGGATGGCATACCCGGTGAGGCGCACGGAGGTCCGCTCGATTTCTCCCGTATGCACGCCTCCGTTCTCGACGCGCGCTGGATCGTGTCCGCCCCACGAGGCATCGCCCTCGATTTCGATGCGGCGATTGTCCAGACGTCGGATGTGTAGATCTGCCTGGTCATCGCGCACCCAGTGTCCGACCCAGTCGTGGACCGATGGGATTGTTCCGGAGCCGCGAAAATCAAGGGCGCCGGCTCGCAAGTGTCCCGATGTCACCTTGCCCTTTTTTGAGGTGTACAGCGCGCAAACAAAATCGGTGGTCCGCCGCCAGGCAAGTACGTTGTCGCCGGAAACGAGATAGCTCTGCTCGTTGCAGGCCTCCTCCGCGGACGGACATCGCGCATCTTGGCTTCGGGACTTCAGGAAATGGACACGTGCTGGATCACTCTTCACGGTTGCGGACCACGCCGGCTCCTCTGGCGCGGGGCCCCGCGGATCGCAGATACCCTCCTGCGATGCGGCGTGTGCGCCGGAAAGCGAAAAACCGGCAGCCGGACCAACAAGTGCTCCGATCGCTGCGAGCGTGCAGGTCAGGTAGCTTCGTGGGCCCATGGTCGCTTCTCCCGTATTTGTCAGATGAGCCGGAACATGCGCTCGATCAAGGTCAAGTTCATTGCTTTCACGCGGCAAGCCGAAGGTGCTCTGTGCTTGATCGCATTCGTCGCCGGGCTCTCACCACGGGATGTCACGCCCGTCCCAGGCAATGAAGCGGCCGCTGTCTGCTGGCGTGCAGGCGGCGATGATCTGGAGCAGTTGTTGGCTGGCGCGCTCGACGCTGAACAGCTTTTCGGCGGGGACATTGGTTTGGAACGGCACCGACAACGGCGTATCGACGGTTCCCGGGTGCAGCAGCAGGCAGCAAGCTTTCGGGTTGCGACGGGAGAGTTCGATTGAGAAGGTTCGGATCAACTGGTTCTGCGCGGCTTTGGCCGCGCGATAGGCGTACCAGCCACCGAGCCGGTTGTCGCCGATCGATCCGACCCGTGCCGAGATCGATGCAAATACCGAACCTTCGTCGCGATCGAGCAGCGGCATCAGCGCGCGGCCGAGCAGGATCGGCGCGAACGCGTTGATCGCGAACGAGCGTCCCAGCGCGTCGAGGGTGAGTTGATTGACCGACCTTTCAGGGCGCAAAGCGTCAGCATGAAGCATGCCCGCGGCGTTG
>JBDSFA010000059.1:0-15799 GCA_039919785.1 Dokdonella sp.
CTGATTTCAGTGCAGCGGCCAATGCCGATATCGTATGACATAGAGCTGTATATCCTTGATATAACGAGAAATTCCAGCACTCGCGAGCGGCCGGAGCGAAACCTTGCAGGGGGCATGGCGGGAAGTCGGCGAGCGCCAAACACCCTATTATGACAGGACTGTCCGTAAGATTCTGTTACCAAACCACAAAAACAAGCCCGAGTGCATTCATGGCGGCGTATTTGCCTTCAGATACGCAGCAATGGGGCCGGCCAGCGCCGATGGCGATTTCATCCATGCGAAATGATCGGCGGGCACATCGGCCAGGTCATCCGGTCGGATCAATTCGATCCGTCGAGGCGATTGCGGCATCTTCCCGAGCAACCACTGCAGTGACGACAACGGCGCGAGCCAATCGTTTTGCAGGCGCAAGGCGAGTATCGGCAGCGTGAGCGCATCTAGCGCGGCATCGAGATCCGTATCGATGCCGTCGACTGAATAGCGCCCGCCGCGTGCGCTGCGGGCCCAGTCGTTCATCACGCCGCGCGCCTCATTGCCGGCGAAGCGAAGTCGACGCCCCGGGAAATAGCCGCATACCGCTGCAATAGATGGCACGCATGCCGCGAAGATACCAATGAGCCACGGGCTTGTGAATCTGCGCCAATAGGGCGCGCCGCTCGCGATCAGGACCAAGCCGGCGTGATCGACGCTGTGCAAGCTCGCGTACAAGGCGGCGAGTTGGCCGCCCAGACTGTGCCCGCCGAGCCAGATGCGCGCATCGGGCCATGCGGTTCGCACCTCGGCAACACTCGCTGGAATATCAAGCTCGATGAGTTCCCGATAACCCCAGTTCGAAGCACGTCGTGCTCGACGATCGCTGGAACCGATGCCGCGCCACTCGTGCACGGCGACGGCGATGCCCTGTGCAGCCAGCATGTTGGCGAATTCGAGGTAGTTGCGCGCCGCTACGCCGAGCGCCGGCAGCCACAGCACGACGCCACGCACATGTCCGGCAGGGCCGATGAGGCACAGATCTGTCGTGGCGCCATCGGCTGACGTAACGCGCAGCGTCCGCGCAATCGGACCCATTGCGACAGTCGCCTGCACCGGCTCAGGCATCGCGCAGCGCGCCGGCAGGTATTACGTGTGCGGATATCGGCGCTTGCGCATGCGTGCCGACCGATTCGTACCAGGGCTCGTGATCAAAGATCAATAGACGCGGGCCGCGACGGTTCACCTTGGAAAAGACGGCCAGGATCGGATCCGCCATCACCGGCAGGGTCACGCCGAGATTGCCCGCATTCCAATCGATCGCGAGCGCCTGTTCCTGCGGGTCGCGCACGTGCGTCTGCGCGTGCGGCAACGGCACACGCCAGCGTTGGATGTCCCTGCAGGTCGCGACAATCAACAGCAACTCGTGGCGACGATGCGCGCGGGTACCATAGGGAATGAGGATCGTTGGCACGCCATGCGGCACTGGCATCGACGAATGCGTGACCTCGAAATGTTCCGTGCGCGCTGCCAAAGCGAGCAAGCGACGACGGCTCAAGGACATCTGGCTGACATAGGCGTGCATCGCCCATTGCTTGCGCTGTTGCCGCTCGATATCGGCCACGCTGCGATGTCCAGGTTCACTCTTCTCCGACGCGTGCACGACATAGCCAAGGCGGATGCCATTGAAACCACTGCGCAGCACGGCGAGTTCGAGCATCACACGCAAGGCATTGTGATCGGGATGACGATCGGCCAAGGTCGGCAACACCACATGCGTCGGCGCGAATGCGGACATCACCTCGACCAGACGATCCACCCCGCGATCATCGCGCATGAGGCTGTCGGTCAATCCCTGATCGGGCCAGTTGAGGAACTGTGCGTTGTGCTGAACATCCAGACCGAGCCGGCTGAGCGCCTCGGCGGCTTCGCCACGTCGTCGCGCACCCCAGCGTGCGCGCTCCACGTCACCTATGCGCCAGCGCCGTTCGAGCCAGCGTTGTGGCCAGGGATTGTTGTCACCGTCGGTCACGAAGACGACGCGCACGCTGGCGCCCGCTGCGTGCGCAACCTGGATCAACTCGCCGGCTGCCAATGTCTCGTCATCGGGATGCGGCGCAAAGACGAGCAAGCGATCGTTTGCGCTAAACGATGGCGTCATCATCGATCATCGATCCTCGCCAACACGAACATCGGCCATGCGACCTGCAACAGGGGAGATGCAGCCTAGCGCAAGTTCGGCAGCGATGGCGGCTGCCGGAAGTCCGCGTGAACGGACGCCGTGAATCGGTTCACACGATTTCCGATCCGCTCAGGACCGCCGACGCCGATGGCGTCATCAAAGCGCCGGAGAATGCACCTGGCCCTCGCCGCGGACCACGAGGCGTTCGATCGCCAGTGTCTTCGCCCCCAAGCGGCCCGACGATCGTTGCTCGCCGCCAGGGCGGCAACGCCTGTTCCTCGAACGCATGACGCGCTGCGTCAGTCATGCAGTTCACCCAAGCGTGCGCGAAGCTCGTCGAGGCGCAGGTCGGCATTCGCACCGGGTGACACGCGCGCCGCCAAGCTCGCTTCCGGCGTGCGCCCCTGCCCTGCCGCTGTCGCCGACTCGGCCGCCTGGCGATAGGCATCGCGGAACGGAACGCCAGCAGCGGCTTGTTCGATCGCCGCATCGGTCGCGTACATCGCCGGTTCGATCGCGACACGCATCTCCGGCGCATTCCACTCCAGCCGGGCAAGCAGGCCAGGCAGCAGCGCGAGCGCGGCGAGACCACGCGTGAAGCCGTGATAGATCGCGCCCTTGGAGAACTGCAGGTCGCGCTGGTAGCCGGAGGGCAACGACAGCAGTTGCTCGACCTCGGTGCGCGCAGCTGAAACGCTGGCGTAGCTTGCACGCATCAGCTCAATCACATCTGGATTGCGCTTGTTCGGCATGATCGAGCTTCCGGTGGTGTATTCGGGCGGCAATGTGACGAAGCCAAATTCCGCTGTCGTGAACAACGACAGGTCCCAGGCGAGACGGCGTTGATCGAGCAAGGCGCTGCCCAGCGCGTCCAGCGCGGCGATCTCGAACTTTCCACGCGAAAGTTGCGCATAGATCGGATTGATCTGCAGGCGCGCAAAGCCGAGCACCTGCGTCGTGTGCGCACGATCGAGCGCGAGGTTCACGCCATAGCCCGCTGCGGTGCCGAGCGGGTTCGCGTCGATCCACGCCAGCGTGTCGCGCGCGCGTCGCGCGTCGTCGATGAAGGCTTCGGCGAATCCCGCGAACCACAATGCCGTCGACGACACGACCGCGCGCTGCAGATGAGTGTATCCAGGCAACGGCAACGACTCGCGCCCGGCCCGATCGAGGCAGACCAAAGCGACGTCGCGGCACGAGGCCAGCAGTTCGGCAAGGCGCGCCTTCAGCCACAAGCGTGTCGCGACGAGAATCTGGTCGTTGCGGCTGCGTCCGGTGTGCACCTTGCGACCGGCATCACCAAGGCGCTCGGTCAGGCGCGCCTCGATCGCGGAGTGGCCGTCCTCGTAGCGATCGTCGAGCACGAAGCGACCGGCGCTGAAATCGTCTGCGAGCAGACCCAGTTCATGCGCGATCGACGCCGCCTCCGCGGCACTGACGATACCGATGTTCGCGAGCGACTCAACATGAGCGCGGCTGGCCTCGATATCGTGCAACAGGAACTCGCGGTCGAGCACGACATCGTCGCCAGCAAGGAATCGCATGATGCGTTCGTCGGTGCGGGTGGCGGATTTTTGCCAGAGCAGGTCACTCATGGGCGTGGCTTCCGTTGGTGATCGCCGGTGCGGCATACGAGGCCGCCACTTTCGCGATGGCCGCTTCAAGCGAAAGCTCCGCTCTTTCGCCACTGGTGCGGCGTTTCAATTCGACCACGCCGTTGGCGAGTCCGCGCGGGCCCACCACGATCTGCCACGGCAGCCCGATCAGATCCATGTTCGCAAATTTCGCACCGGCTCTTTGTTCGGTGTCGTCGTAGAGCACGCAAACGCCGTTCGCTTCGAGTCTCGCGTAGAGATCCTCGCAGGCTGTGTCGACTGCGGCGTCGCCGACCTTGAGGTTGATCAGGCCGACCGTGAATGGCGCGACGGAATCCGGCCAGACGATACCGGCATCGTCATGGCTGGCCTCTATGATCGCGCCGACAAGACGTGAAACACCGATGCCATACGAGCCGCCATGCAGCGCACGAACGGAACCATCCGGCATCGTCACGTTCGCACGCATCGGTTCGGAATACCTGGTGCCGAAATAGAAAATCTGACCGACCTCGATGCCGCGCGTACGCAGACGATGCTCGGCCGGGACCTCACTCTCATAGCGCTGTGATTCGTGCACGTCGGACGTCGCCGCATAGATCGATGTCCACGCATGTATCACCGGCGCGAGATCACCGTCGTAGTCGATGTCGGCGCCCGGCACCGGCAAATGCAGCACGCGCTGATCGCAGTACACATCCGATTCGCCCGTTTCGGCCAGCACGATGAATTCGTGCGAGAGGTCGCCGCCAATCGGACCGGTCTCGGCGCGCATCGGGATGGCTTTCAACCCCATCCGCGAAAAAGTACGCAGGTAGGCGACGAACATGCGGTTGTACGAACGTCGCGCACCGGCTTCGTCGAGATCAAACGAATAGCCATCCTTCATGAGGAACTCGCGCCCGCGCATCACACCAAATCGCGGACGCTGCTCGTCGCGGAATTTCCACTGGATTTGGTAAAGATTCCGCGGCAGATCGCGCCAGGAATTGACGCCGGCGCGGAATATCTCCGTCACCGTTTCCTCGTTGGTGGGGCCATACAGCAGCTCGCGCTCATGCCGGTCACGGATGCGCAGCATCTCTGGCCCGTAGGCATCGTAGCGACCACTCTCGCGCCATAGATCGGCGAGCTGCAAGGTCGGCATCAGCAATTCGATCGCGCCCGCGCGGTCCATCTCTTCGCGCACGATGCGCTCGATATTGCGCAGCACGCGCAAGCCCAGCGGCAACCAAGCATAGATGCCGGCGGCCTCCTGCCGGATCAGGCCCGTGCGCAGCATCAAGCGATGCGAAGCGATCTGCGCCTCGGCAGGGTTGTCCTTGAGTGTCGGCAGAAAGTAGCGTGAAAGACGCATGACATGATTCCTCGATCTGGATGATGGATAGCAGCGAAACCGCGCGTGAGCGTCACGGTCGCAGGATGCTTTCCATTTCATCGAATCCCAATGCGCGATTGAGGTTCTGCATGGCCTGGGTTGCCGCGCCCTTCAACAGGTTGTCGAGCGCCGCGACGACGACGACGCGCTTGCCTCCGGCAGCCAGAGCGAAGCCACCAATCTCCACGTGATGCCTGCCAGCGATGGCGCTGACCCATGGCATCTCGTCAATGACGCGCACGAGTGGCTCGTTTGCGTAAAACTCGCGATAGCGCATCTTGATTGCGTCGAGCGTTATCGGTTGTTGCAACCACAGATTGACGGTCATCGTGATGCCGCGGAAATGCGGTGCGACATGCGGCATGAATTCGACCGGGAGACCCAACTGCCGCGCGACTTCACTCTCGTGCACGTGGCCAACCAGCGAATATGGAATCAGATTGTCGCGCAGTTTCTCCGGATCATTCCTGTCCGAGGGCATGCTGCCCGCACCGGAATAGCCGGAAACACCAAAGCACGCTGGCGGTGCAGCAAGATCGGATTTCAATGGTCCAATCGCCAGTTGCATGGCCGTGGCATAGCAACCGGGATTGCTGATGCGCTTCTGCCCGACGTAGCGATCGCGCGTGAGTTCGGGCAGGCCGTAGTACCAGCCGTCGTCGAAACGGCAGTCTGCGGAAAGGTCGACGATGAGGGTATCCGGCTTGACCGCATCGATCGCTGCGACGATCTCTTTCGCCTTGCCATTGGGCAGCGCGAGGACGACGGCGTCGGCGCGCTTGCTGGCGACGTCGTCGTGGCCGAGATTTTCATAGCGCAGTTCGCCGCAGAACTCGGCGACATGGTCACTCACGCGCTGGCCATCGAGTTCGCGTGAGGAGACGAATGCGAGCTGCATCGAAGGATGTCGCGCGACAAGCCGGATCAATTCCGCGCCCGCGTAACCGCGGGCGCCAACGATACCGACCTTGATGGTTTCGGAAGTCATGCGCGATCAATCCTCGAGCGTGGCGGGTCGTATGCGGCAATGGTCGATGCAATGACGAATGTCGTCGAAGTCATCCAGTCCGTACCAGAATACCTTCCACTTGTCGTATTTCACGCAGCCATCGCTCTCGGCGAAATAGAACGCATTGACCAGATTGCCGCGCCGCGAGCGCCAGAACAGGTGCGGATTCTCTTCACGCATGACTTGCCACACCGCGCGCCCAAGGCCTTCGCCCTGCGCATCGTCGAGCACGGCGAACTTGTCGAGGTAGGTGAATGACTTTCCGTGTTGCAATTGTTCATCCGTCAGGATCACAGCAGCGCGATAGTTTTCGCTGACGTAGGCGCGCAACAGGCGCGTGCGCTCGAAGTAGTCGGGCAGCAAGCGTCGACCGAAAGCTGACTCGATCAGATCGCGCAGACGCGGAAGGTCGAGGTCGCTCCATGACGACGCATGCAGCACGCGCTCACCGCGACGCACCAGCGTGCCCGATCCCTTGTGCGTGAACAACTCCTTCGCCAGCTCCGCCGGCCGTGTGATCGACACCGAGGACGACAGCGGCAGACTGTCGAGCAGATCCTTGATCTGATCGAGCTTCACGCGCATGCCGCCATTGATCCACGGCTGCGCGATCAGGTGTTCGTACTCGGTCGACAGATTGATCGAGTCGATCACCCTTCCCTTGTCATCGAGCAGACCGCCGGTACCGGTCAGGAACACAATCTTGTACGGCTGCAGCACTTGCACCAGTTCGTTTGCGGCGAAATCTGCATTGATGTTGACGATCTGGCCTTCGATGGTTTCAGCCAGCGACGCGATCACCGGGATTGAACCGACCTTGATCGCGGCCTGGATGCCGTCGGTATCCACGCGCGTGACCTTGCCGACCAGACCGTAGACATCGCGATCAAGATAGTCCGCTTCGAAGACGCCGGACTGGATCGACGTCGCGCGCACGCCCTGCGCTTGCAGCGCCTCGACCAATTTCAGGTTTTCCTGCCGCATCACCTGACGCACGACGGCGAGCACCGGAGCATCGGTGACGCGCAGGTTATCAACGGTACGCTTCTCGATGCCTGCAGCCTTCATGCGCTCGTCCAGCTGCGGTCCCGCGCCGTGCACGACGATCGGGGTCAGCCCGACCTGCTGCAGGAATGCAAGTGAAGACACCAGCGCTTCGAGCTCGTCGCGCAACACCGCACCACCCACCTTGACCACGGCGAAGCGTGCCGCATCGAGTTGTGAGAAACGCTTGAGGTATTGCTGGATCTCCTTCGCACTGGCCATATTGGACAGCAGGCGGACGATCGTCGTGCGCATATCGGTCATGGTCAGATGGCGCTCAGGGTGCGGGTGCCGGAAGTAGCCCCCAATTGGCGACTCCGACGGAGAATGTGGACGACGAGGTATTCATGGCTCAAGCCTCCAGCAGGCGTTGATAGATCGTGGTTGCCGCAGCGAGCTGGTCGAGTGCGACCCATTCGTCGGCGCTATGCGCCTGCGCGATGTCGCCCGGACCGTAGACAATTGCAGCGAGGCCTGCAGCGGAGAACAGCGAAGCCTCGGTCCAGAAATCGACGGCGTTGCCAATCGGCAGATCGAGTGCGTCGGCAAGGTCGCGCGCCTCGAGACGACGCGTCTCCGCCGCAGCGACGTCGCCCGCCGGCAGCGAGGGGCCGCGGAAGGTTTCTTCGTAGTGCTCGATGACATCGGTATCGGCAAGACCGCGGAAGCGATCGTGCAGCACATCGATAGACATCGACGGCAGCGGGCGGAAACCGAAGCGCACGTCCGCGCTCGGCGCGATCATGTTCGCCTTGATGCCGCCTTCGACCTTGCCGATGTTGAAGCGCAGGCCAGTGAGTCCGCCGAAACGCTGGTGCTCCTGTGACTCGACGAAGTCCAGCGCGCGGCCGCCCCAACGTATCGTCTGGTGCAGCGCGCTCGCCTGCATCGCGTTCGCGCCGGACGCGTGCCCGGCCGAGCCCTTGAATTTCATCAACACCGAACTGATGCCGCGATGGGCGAGCACGGCTTCGCACATCGTCGGTTCGGCCACGATTGCCTCCTTGAAACCATGGTCGCGCGCAAGGAACGCGGCGATGCAACGCGCATCGTTCGCCTCCTCGTCGGTGGTGAACAGGAAAGCCGCGTCGCCGTTCGTCATCGCCGCGGCGGTCAGCAGAGCCGCTGCAGCGCCCTTGATGTCGCAGGCACCGAGCGCGATCGCGCGATCAGCGGTCACGCGCAACACGTGTGGATCGGCGCTCCACGCAGGCGATGACGGCACCGTATCCAGATGCACGTTGAACACACGCGTCGGCGCGCCGCGCACGGCGAGCATCGACACTGCACCGGAACCATGATCGGTCACTTCGATTTGGAAACTCGACAGCTGCGCACGCAGGTAGTCGAAGATGCCACCCGTGCCGATCGCGCGCGGCGGATTGCGCGTGTCGAACGCGACCAGAGCTTCGAGGTGCTTGAGAACAGTTTCGAGCATCGGTTCCATCGCCATGTAGCGGAGCAGTTTCCGTGGATGCGGCTTGTCTGCAGGAGCAACCATCTGTGGGAGCAGCCACCTGTGGGAGCGGCTTCAGCCGCGATGCTCTTGCGCAAGTGTTTGACGGGCCAAAGGCATCGCGGCTGAAGCCGCTCCCACAATCCCTTCGTTGCTTCCCTTCCTTTCCTTTTTTGCAGCAACTCGCGGTTCGCCAGTTGTACTAGCCCGGCTGCTTGCGGTTGACCTCGGCCCACAAGGTGCTGCTCATGCCGAACAACTTGATGAAGCCTTCCGCCTCGGCCACGCCCCAATCGGCCGCCTGTGCGTAGGTCGCGTCCTTGGCGTTGAGGATGTGTGCCGATTCGATGGCTACCGCTGTAACGATGCCGCCTGAAGTTTCCAGCGTCACTTCGCCGTTGACACAGGCCTGGCTGCTGGCGAGGAAGGCTTCGAGATCGGTCTTCAGCGGATCATGGAAAAAACCTTCATAGACCAGTTCCACCCACTTGCGCGCAACATCCGGCTTGAAACGGTTTTGATGCTTGCTCAACACCGCTTCCTCCAGCGCGCGATGCGCGGTGAGCAGCGCCGTCAGTCCCGGCGCTTCGAAGATAATGCGTCCCTTGAGGCCGATCGTCGTATCGCCCGTGTACACGCCGCGGCCTACGCCGTATTCGGCAAACAACTCATTGAGTTTCGCCAGCATCGTGTGGCCGGCCATCTTCTCGCCATCGAGTGCCACCGCCTCCCCATTCACGAATGTGAGCTTGATCCGCAAGGGCTGCGGCGGCCATTCCGCGCGCGGCTTGCACCACCCGCGCGCGCCTTCACCCGGCACCTGCCAGCGATCGATCTCGCTGCCCGACATGGTCAGGCCAAGCAGGTTTTCGTTGATGGTGTACGCCTTCTGCTTTGCACGCACGCCGAAGCCTCGTTCTTCGAGATACTTCTGCTCGTAGGCGCGGACCTCGGTGTGCTCTTTCTGAATCTCGCGAATCGGCGCGACGATCTCGTAGTCGCCCAGCGCCTTGACCGCAAGATCGAAGCGCACCTGATCGTTGCCCATGCCGGTGCAGCCGTGAGCAATCACCTTTGTGCCGAGCTCGTTGCAGCGCTTGAGCGCGGCTTCGACGATCAGATAGCGATCGGACACGAGCAGCGGATATTGGCCCTGATAGCCCTCGCCCGCCCACACGAAGGGCTTGACGAAGCCACTCCAGATCGACCGACCGCCATCGACGGTCACATGCGTTGCGACGCCCAGCTCCGCCGCCCGCTGCTCGATAAAGTCGCGCTCCTGCGCATCGACGCCACCGGTATCGGCGAAAACGGTGTGCACGTTCCAGCCGCGCTCCTTCAGGTACGGCACGCAGAAACTGGTGTCGAGGCCGCCGCTGAAGGCAAGCACGATGTGCTTGCCTTCGGGAATGGGGAATCGGGAATAGGGAATCGAAGTTGCGGTGGACATGATGGGTTCCGAAGAGTTTGAAGGGCGACTACTGCAGGGCTTGGCGAAAGTGGATGTTTCCGATTCCCTATTCCCGATTCCCCATTCCCGATGGCTGCGCAACCAGCGCAGCCATCACAGCCTTCTGCACATGCAGGCGATTCTCGGCCTCGTCGATCGCGATGCAGGATGGCGAATCCATCACCGCATCGGTCGCCTTGACGTTGCGACGTAGCGGCAGGCAATGGCTGAACACACCGTGGTCGGTCAACGCCATCTTCTGTTCGTCGACGATGAAATGCTTGTGCGCATCACGAATCGGTTTTTCTTCATCCCAGCGACCGAAATACGGCAGCGCGCCCCAGCTTTTCGCATAGACGACATGCGCGCCACTGTAGGCCGTTGGCGGATCGTGGCTGATCGTCAGCGAGCCGCCGTTCTCGGCGACGTTGGCACGCGCGAAGTCCATGTAGCGCGAATCGAGCAGATATTCCGGCGTCGGACACAGCAAGGTCACGTCCATGCCGTAGCGCGTCGCGATCTGCAGCGCGGAATTGGCGACGGCGGTATTGAGCGGGCGCGGATGATAAGTCCAGGTCAGGACATATTTCTTGCCGCGAAGATCCGTCGCGCCGAAGTGCTGTTGCAGCGCCTGGATATGCGCAAGTTCCTGGCACGGATGCGTGATCGTCTCCATGTTGATCACCGGTACGCTCGAATACTTCGCGAACGCCTTGATGACGCGATCTTCGCGATCGACCGACCAGTCCTGGAACTTCGGAAATGCGCGCACGCCGATGAGGTCGACATAGCGCGACAACACACGCGCGACTTCGGCGACGTGCTCTTCAGTTTCACCGTCCATGATCGAACCGACTTCGAATTCAATCGGCCACGCGTCCTTGCCCGGTGCCAGCACGATCGCGTGGCCGCCGAGCTGAAACGCACCGAGTTCAAAACTCGTGCGCGTGCGCATCGACGGATTGAAAAACAGCAGCGCGATCGACTTGCCGGCGAGCTGGCTGCCCGCTTTCGATTTTTTGAATGCCGCGGCGTGATCGAGCAGCGCGTCCAGTTCGGGGCGGGACCAGTCTTGCGTGCTCAGGAAGTGTCGAAGTGCCATGAATGTGTCCTGCGATTGATTGAAAAGTAGAGCCTGGCCATCCATGGCCACGCCGGCAATTGCTCCTGCATTGACGGCGTACCGGCCATCCATGGCCATAAAAAAACCCGGCGCGTTGGCCGGGTTTTTCGTCGATTCATGTGATGAATTCGCGACAGCCTACCCGGCGGAAATGGACGTTTCCGGTCGGCGCGCGCGCGAGGTCATGCCAGCGGCCATGCGGGCGCTGGTGACGATCTGCGGCTGGTGAGCGATCTTGTTCATGCGCTGAACTTAACGGTAAACGTGATGCAGTGCAATACGCACGCTTAATGTTCGGCCGCCCAAACGCAAACGACCGGGCCAGGCCCGATCGTTCAGCAGAGCGCATTTTCACTGCGCCTATTCAACCGGCTCGACGCTCACGCGTACGCGCAGGCGCGCGCCCGGGTCATAGTTCAAACGCGACATGTAGACGTCGCCGCGATAGCGGTATTGCACGTCATAAGCAACCACACGGCGCTCTGCGGCGGCATCCTGCACAACCCGGCAGTGGCGCTCGGTATCGGTGTAGTAGTCATCGTCGCCGCGAGCCGCGTTGTTGCCGACCGCACCACCGACGACCGCACCGGCAACCGTCGCGGCTCGGCGACCATCGCCCTTGCCCACCGTGCTGCCCAGGACGCCGCCGACGATCGCGCCGAGCACCGTGCCCGCCGCCCGGTTGCCATTGTCGACGTGGCGATCAACCGTCACGTCCTCGCACTCCTCGCGCGGGCTGCTCGTCTGCACGCGGTCGTAGATAGGGTCGACGCGAAGCACGTCCGCCCAGGATACTTTTGCGTTTTCAGGGGCGCGATCGTTCTCGTAGTTGCGGTCCTGCGCGTTGACCTGGGTTCCCGCCAGGAGCAGCGCCACCGCCAATCCCACCGCTAGGGCTTTCATCAACGTGTCTCCGAATCGTGGTTCGCCAAACTGCGCCAGCCGGGGCGGCGTTGCGCGCGTGGTCTCGAAATTTCAGCCCAATTAGACCACTAAACCGCTGAACCAAGACCCAAGCCCTTCCAGCCATTCACAATTTCCCGCGACCGCGGCAGGAGGCCCGCAGCCCCCTGCTATCATTGCCGGCCCGCAAAACGCCCAGACGCAGCGCATGCAACTTCGACTTCACAACAACCTGACCCGACGCACCGAAATGTTCGTGCCGAGCGACCCCGCGCGCGTCACCATGTACGTGTGCGGACCGACGGTCTACAACTACGTGCATATCGGCAACGCGCGCCCGCCGGTCGTATTCGGCTTGCTGGCGCGCCTGCTGCGCAGGCGTTATCCGGTGGTCGTCTACGCGCGCAACATCACCGACGTCGACGACAAGATCAACGCGGCCGCACAAGCTGCCGGCGTGCCCATCGAAACGATCACAACACGTTTTGCCGCGGCGTACAGCGCGGACATGGCGAAACTCGGCGCCGACGTACCGGATACCGCCCCGCACGCGACCACGCACATCGTGCAGATCATCGCCATGTGTGAGCGCCTCATCGCGAACGGGCATGCCTACGCAGCAGCTGACCATGTGCTGTTCGATGTCGCCAGCTATGCCGACTACGGCAAGCTTTCCGGTCGTTCGGTTGACGACATGATCGCCGGCGCGCGCGTTGACGTGGCCCCGTACAAGAAGAACCCGGCCGACTTCGTGTTGTGGAAACCGTCGACGCCGGAGCTGCCGGGCTGGGACAGCCCCTGGGGTCGCGGCCGCCCCGGCTGGCACATCGAATGCTCGGCGATGGCCGAGGCGCATCTCGGCGACACGATCGACATCCACGCCGGTGGCAACGACTTGATGTTCCCGCATCACGAAAACGAGATTGCGCAGAGCACCTGCGCGCATGGCGGCAAGGTGTTCGCGCGTTTCTGGCTGCATAACGGCATGCTGACCTTCGAGGGTCGCAAGATGTCCAAGTCGCTCGGCAACGTGCTCGTGCTGCACGACCTGCTCGATCGCTATCCCGCCGAGGTTCTGCGCTTCCTGTTGCTCAAGGCACACTATCGCCAACCGCTGGACTGGTCGGATACGACCTTGCAGCAGGCGCGGTCAACGCTGGACGGCTGGTACACGGTGCTGCGCGATCTCGCCGACATCGAGGTCGCGGCGAATGAAATCGTGGTGCCTGAAGCACTCGAAGCGGCGCTGCTCGACGATCTCAATACGCCGGAGGCGTTCGCGGTGATTGCGGGACTTGCCACGGCAGCGCGTGCGGCCGATACGCCGGCGGCAAAACGACTGGCGAAGGCTGCGTTGCTCGGTGCGGGCAGTCTGCTCGGTATCTTGCAGCAGGATCCAACCACGTGGTTCCAAGGAACTCAAACGGGCGAATCAATGCAGTTGGGTGGGGGATTCGTCTCTGGCGAAATTAAGTCCGTCGAGGACTTCATCGCTGAACGTGACGAGGCGAAAAAGCAACGAGATTTTCGAAAAGCGGATGAAATTCGCGACCAGCTTGCAGCCCAAGGGATACTGCTCGAAGACACGCCTAAAGGAGTCCGCTGGCGCCGTGGATGAAGTGATCGAGGGAACCCGAACAATGAACGTCGCGACTAGCCCATTGGAATCCACCGCGGAGGAAGCCCAGGCTGCTATCGCCGATGAATTCGCGTTCTTCGGCGACTGGACCGAGCGCTATCAGTACCTGATCGATCTCGGTCGCAAGCTGGCGCCATTTCCGGAAGCGCTGAAGACCGATGAGTTCAAGGTGCACGGCTGCCAATCGCAAGTGTGGCTGGTACCCAACGGTGACGCACATCGACTGGATTTCCAGGCGATCAGCGACTCGTCGATTGTGTCGGGTTTGATCGCGCTGCTATTGCGCGTGTATTCCGGCCGTTCCGCGCAGGAAATCGTGGCGACCGAACCGCGCTTCGTTGAAACCATCGGGCTTGCCCGGCATCTGTCGCCGACGCGCTCGAACGGACTTTCCGCGATGCTCGCGAAGATCAAGCAGGCGGCGGACGCTGCGTGTTCGCGTGCGGCAACCGACAAGCAGGACTGACGCTTGCCGGCGCCGCGCACGTCTCTACGCCGGCAATGCGGGCATCGGCTGCGTCCGTCGCTCATGTCGCGCTGATGCAGACAGCCAAACCCACTGAAGATCGCAGCACTTGTGGCCCCACTATCTGACGGAAGCGGCACTCGATCGCGCATTCTCGTAGACGCGCAAGTGCGCCAGCGCCGCTGCGAGCAAGGGCGTATCGAACGCGTGTCCACGTGCGCGTGCACGCAAATCACCCAGGATATGCTCGCATTCGGTGCGCGCGCCGCGCTCCAGGTCGCGCAGCATCGACGCTTTCAATGGCGAGCCGGCTGCGGTGAGAATGTGTTCCGCGTCGGCGACCGCATCTGCGCACGGAACATGGCCGCACAGACGTGCTGTTTCCCTGCATTCGGCGTAAAGGGCGCGCGCCAGATCCGCCCCTTCGTGCGTCGCAACGATCTCGCCGACCGCGCCGCGCGTCAGGCAGGTCAAGCCCGCGAGTGTTGCGATGAACGCGAATTTCTCCCACATCGCGGTCAGGATCGTCGGACTTTCGACGATGTACGCGCCCAGGTCGGCCAATCCCTGTCGAATACCATGCGGAACTGATGTCGCATCGCGCGCGCCAAAAGTCAGGCGCTGCAGCACGCCGAACTGGCGAATCGCGCCATCGTCGTCCAGCGTGACCGAGATATGGCACACACCACCCAGCACGCGTGCGGCGCCGAACGCCGCGTCGAGGACGTCGAGATGGCGCACGCCGTTGAGCAGCGGCAACACGCGCGTTTCGTCGGTGACAGCAGGTGCGATGGCTGCCACCGCGGAATCGAGGTCGTACGCCTTGCACGAAACGAGCACGAGATCGTAGCGCGCACCGGGGCGGATCGCGGTGACCGCTGCGACAGGTTGCGCGAAATCGCCGATGGCGCTGTAAAGGCGCAGTCCGGCCTGCGCAAGAATCGCAGCCCGCGCCGGCCGCACCAGGAATTCGACTTCGTGGCCAGCTTCGACCAGGCGCGCGCCGAAGTAGCCGCCGATCCCACCCGCACCGAGTACCAGCACGCGCATCGCTTGTGCCTACATCGTGTGGGTTGGGCGTTCCTGCGTCAAGATGCCGGCGAGGATCGATTCGATCTTGGTGCGCGCCGCTTCGCCGTCGGACGATTCGTTGAACTGCACGCCGATGCCGGCCATGCGATTGCCTTGCGCACCGGCCGGCGTGATCCAGATCACCTTGCCGGCAACCGGGAGGCGGTCCTTGTCGTCCATCAGCGACAACAGGATGAAAACCTCGTCGCCTAGGCTATAGCGCTTGGCCGTCGGCACGAACAGGCCGCCACCGCGCACGAATGGCATGTACGCGTTGAACAGCGCGCCCTTGTCCTTGATCGCAAGCGAGAGGATCCCCTGTCGCGGTGCGCCGCCCGTTGCCGGCGTTGCCATGTCTCACGTTCTCCCAGGAGTCGAGCGGCGCACGGGCCATGCAAGGAGCAGGTCCAGCAGGACCAGATCGATGCGCAACGCCGTTGCGAGCAGTCCGCGCGCGCGATTGGCACGACCGAACCATGCCGCTAGCTTCGGGATTTCCTCCTGCGCGGTCAA
>JBDSFA010000354.1:0-8374 GCA_039919785.1 Dokdonella sp.
CGCAGGATGATCTGTCCGGCGGCGCGCGCGGCGCGCACCGCGACATTGACGGCGGGTCTGGGCATGCTGGATTCGCTGGCGGTTGGAAAAGAACGGGCGTGTTTGAGTACACGCAAACGGCGCGCAGCGTAGCAGATCGTCGCACGTCGACCAAATTGACGCAGTCAGCGGTCGTGGGCTGGTTTGAAGCTCCACCCTCCGATGGTGCGGGGCGTAGCTCGCAAAGCGATGAGGAGTCGAAGCGCATCTCGGCTCACGTCGATTTTGGCCCCGCTGCACGACACCCATTGCAAACGGAAAATTTCAAACCAGAAACATTCCCCGTCAGTTGCCCGAGAATTTCACCGAATCACACCCGAAAATGAACGATCTAGCCACTCCTGATGCGCTCGAGCGCGTCCGCTTCGTCCTCGTCAATACCTCGCACCCGGGCAATATCGGTGCGGCTGCGCGTGCGATCCGCACGATGGGTCTGCATCGTCTCGGGCTGGTGACGCCGCAGGCATTCCCTCACCCCGAGGCGACGGCGCTCGCAGTGGGCGCCGACGACGTGCTCGATGCGGCGGTGGTCAGCGCCGATCTGCCGGCTGCAATTGCAGATTGCCGTCTCGTGCTTGGCGCCACCGCGCGGCGGCGCGGCGTGCTGATGGAGCAGATGACGCCGCGCGAGGCTGCGCAACGCATCCTTGCCGCTGTCGCGCTCGGACATGAGGTCGCCCTGGTGTTTGGCAATGAACGGGTAGGGCTGGAAAACGACGAGATCAAGCACTGCCATGCGGCGATCGCGATACCGAGCGATCCGACCTATTCGTCGCTGAATCTGGCGCAGGCGGTGCAGGTGATCGCTTACGAGCTGCGCATGGCATGGCTCGCGGGCAACGCTCCCATTTCAGTCCCACGCGCTGTTCAGCCCGCCAGTGCCGAGGAAATGGAGGGCTTCTTCACCCACCTGGCGCAAACGCTCGACGATATCGATTTCCACAAGGGGCGTTCATCGCGCACGATCCTGCAGCGCCTGCGCCGTTTCTTCCTGCGCGCAGCGCCGGATCCGCGCGAATTGCGCGTGTTGCGCGGCATTCTCGCCGATGCGACGCGAATGGCGCGGCTTGCAGGCGATCGCACCAAGGATTGATCGGACCCTGTGTTCCTCGCCAATGGCGGGCGACGGGCGAGTCTCTAGGCCTTCCGTGCGATCAGCAGCTTGTCGATACGCGCACCGTCGAGGTCGACGACTTCGAAGCGAAAGCCGTTCCAGCTGAAGTGTTCGCCGGCGTGGGGAATCCGGCCGAAATGCGCGACGACCATGCCGGCCGCCGTGCGGAAATCGTGGTCGTCCTCGTGCGGCAGTTTGCCCAGCCCGAGCAATTCGCGCAGGTCGTCCGTGCCGACACTACCATCGACCAGCCAGCTGCCGTCTTCGCGCTCGACAATCGGGTGCTGGCGCTTTTCCGCGTGCGGTGTTGCGGTCTTGCCGACCACGGCGGAAAGCAGGTCGTTGAGCGTGACCACGCCTTCGATGTCGCCGTATTCGTCGACGACCAGAGCGAGCGGTGTTTCCGCATCGCGAAATTCCTCCAGCAAATCAAGCGCGCGCGCGGTCGCGGGCACGTATAGTGGCTTGCCGAGCGTCGCGAACAGATCGGTCGACGCGCCGCGCGCGATGCGGCCGATAACGCGCTTGACTTCGAGCACGCCGAGGATTTCCTGCTCGCCGCCGCGATAGACCGGATAGCGCGAGTAGGGCGTCTCGCGCATGATCGCGAGGTTGTCGTCGATCGTTGCCGCCGCATCCAGCCAGGCGATGCGCATGCGCGGCGTCATCACGCTATCGACGCTGCGATCGCCCAGGCGCAATACGCGGTTGACCATGTTGCGTTCGTCCGAATCGATCACGCCCTGATCGGCGCCTTCGGCGACGAGCAAGCGGATTTCCTCTTCGCTGACGTGCTCGCGGCTGACCTTGTCCATGCGCAGCATGCGCAGCAACACGCGGGTGATGCGGATCAGCACGAATGCGAAGGGTGTTGCAAGCCAGGTCATGGCGCGCATTGGCACGGCGACCGCGATTGCGAATTTCTCCGGATCGACCAGGGCAATACGTTTGGGCGCGAGCTCGCCCAGCAGCATGTTGAGGAAGGTGATGCCGGCAACGCTGAGGGAGACGCCGATCGCGACGCTGTAGCGATCGAGCCCGGGTACGTCGAGGGCATCGAAGGCGACGCCGATGCGTTCGCCGATATCCGCACCGAGCGCGGCGCCGGCGCTGATCTGCAGCAAGGTGATGAAGACCTGCACGGTCGCTAGGAAGCGCTCCGGCTGCTGGATCAGCGAAAGCGCGAGTTGCGCGCGCCGACTGTCGCGCGCGAGCTGCTTGAGACGGCTCTGGCGCGCGGTCATCAAGGCCATTTCGCTGAGCGCGAAAAAGCCGTTGAACAGCGCCAGCACGACGACGAGTACGAATTCGATGAGCATCCAGGCTGCAGATCACGGCGGGTCCGACCGCCAGTGTAGCAAGCGCAGCGCCGCGCTATTTGCACGCGCCACTGCGACCGGTGCACACCGCTCCCGCGCGACGCATGCGCTGCGGTAACATACGCCGGATATCGACCCTCGCGGGGCTCACAGGCCAATGTCACGGCCAGACGGGGTCTTGCTGCGGGATTCCGGGCAAACGTACCGCTGCGGCGGTCAACCAGAGGCGCCGCCATGTTTTCTCTGCAGACGATTTTCGGCAAGGGAGACAAGTTCTATGGGCTCCTCGATGCCAGCGCCGAAGCGGCACGTGATTCGGCTGCCGCGTTGGTGCGCATGTTCCGCGCGAGCCCCCTAGCGCCGTCGCTTGACGAATTCATGCTGGCGCGCAGGCGTGAAAAGGATCTCTCCGCCCAGATCAGCCAGGAGCTCGTCAACACCTTCGTCACCGCGCTCGATCGCGAGGACATCGAGGCGCTGTCGGCCGCGTTGAACAAGATCACGAAAGCCATTTCGAAATTTGCCGAGCGCTATTCGCTTGCCGCCGATCGCCTTGGCGATGTCGATTTCGCATCGCGCGCGGCTCTGCTGGAGAAGGCCGGCGAAGTGATCGCGCAGATGGTCGCGCAGCTGCGCCGAATGAACCTGGAGTCGATGAAGGCGCTCAACGATCGCCTGCAGGCGATCGAGAACGAGGCGGACCGCATGATGATCCAGTCGTATCGGGACCTCTACAGCGGTCGCCACGAACCGATCCGCATCCTGCTCTTGAAGGACCTGTTCGAGCTGCTCGAAAAAGCGATCGACCGTTGCCGTGACGCCGGCAATGTCGTGTATCAGATCGTGCTCAAGAATTCCTGAGCGCGGCGCGCTCGCAGCCCGAAAAACAGGATAGTCGTCGATGGAACTCGCCCTCGTACTGCTGGTGGTGTTGATCGCGCTGGCGTTCGAATACATCAACGGTTTTCACGACACTGCCAATTCGATTGCGACGGTGGTCGCGACCAAGGTGCTGAGCCCGGGTCAGGCCGTGCTGCTCGCAGCGGCGACCAACCTCGTGGGCGCACTCGCCGGCACGGCGGTGGCCAAGACGATCGCATCGGGATTGATCGATACCAACATCGTTGCGGTTACGCCGGCGGTGTTGATCTGCGCCCTGCTCGGCGCCATCATCTGGAACCTGATCACTTGGTGGTGGGGCTTGCCTTCGAGTTCTTCGCACGCGCTGGTCGGCGGCCTCAGTGGTTCGGCGCTCGCCGCGGCGCACG
This sequence comes from Dokdonella sp., assembly GCA_039919785.1. GTDB lineage: Bacteria > Pseudomonadota > Gammaproteobacteria > Xanthomonadales > Rhodanobacteraceae > Dokdonella_A. The sequence continues at coordinate 3,741 of JBDSFA010000354.1, forward strand.
GCAACTGGGGTGCGATCATCTGGGCGCAGGGCGGCGAGCATTGGTGGGGTGAAAAGGGCGTGCTGCCCAAGGTCGTGTTGCCGATGGTCACCTCGCCAGTGGCCGGCTTCATTCTCGGCCTGCTGCTGATGGGGCTGCTGTTTTCGTTGATGGAGTTCCTTGGATCGCGCAAGGGCCCGCTGCAGAAATTCGGTCGCACACGTTTTGCGAATGTCTTCTTCGGCAAGGCGCAATTGGTCTCCGCGTGTGCGATGGGCCTGTCACACGGGCTAAACGATGCACAGAAGACGATGGGTATCATTGCGCTGGCTTTGGCGGGTGCAACGGCGTCGGGGACGCTTGAACACATGCCGTGGTGGCTCAGCTTCCTGCGCATCGAGGAAGACGCCAGCCGTCAATTCGAAATCGCGGTGTGGATCAAGGTGCTGTGTGCGCTGACCATGGCCGCTGGTACGGCGGTCGGCGGCTGGCGCATCATCAAGACGCTCGGCCACAAGCTGGTGAAGCTGCATCCAATCAATGGTTTTGCAGCCGAAACGGCCTCGGCGACGATTATCTTGACCGCATCGCACTTCGGCATTCCGGTATCGACCACGCACAACATCTCGGCAGCGATCCTCGGGGTCGGCGTCGCCAAGCGCGCAAACGCAATTCGCTGGACCATTGTCGAGCGCATGCTGTGGGCGTGGATTCTGACCTTGCCAATCACCGGCGGACTTGCCTGGGCAATGGTTCGCGCGGCGCGCGCATTTGGCTGGGTCGAATGAGGCAAAGCGGACGAAGGAAATTCCTGGCGAGATGCCAACGGCAGCGCGACAGTATGAGGAAAACTCCTATGTCACGTTCCCGCTAGAACGTATCGCCCCCGCTCGATACCGCCTGTTCCATGCGATCGCCAAGCGTACCCAGCTCGTCGATCACACGGTCCAGTTCGGCATCCGAAAGCAGACCGTACGGCCGGTTTTCGCATAGATGCAGGTAAGGCGAGCCGCCAAGATCGCTGACCGCGAGGTAGCCGGTACGCTGCTCCCAATTGAAGCGCAGGCAACGCAGGCCGTCCATGCCGGTGTATGGACTGATGGGTGTCGAAATGCGCAGGTATTTCGCGCCTTCCTCGTCCTCCATCTCGGCCAGATAAAGGCCTTGATGGCGATCATCGGCGAGGGTCAGGTCGAAACTGATCAGGTAAGGGTCGTTGGCGCGCAGCGAGTGGCGGCTGCCGACGTGGGAGCGGATCTGTTCGAAACTCTGCACGGCCGTTCTCCGTCGAAGTGGCCTGTATGTTACCAGTCCGCCGGATGAAGGTTGATCGCGCTGCTGTTTCGTTCAGCGAGCATGCGCAGATGGCCGCTCGCTGCCGCGGTATCTGCCTCGGGCCGACAAATCGCGGAGAATCCGCACGTGCATAGCCAACATTTCCATTTGGACGGTCCACCTCGACCGACCACCCACTCGTGCCTCCATGACGTCTGCTGAACCGACCATGCCGCCCGAACATGTCGCGATCCTGCGAGCGATCAAGTCGATTCCGCGTGGTTGCGTCGCCAGCTACGGTGAAATTGCCGAACGCGCGGGCCTGCCGCGGCGCGCACGCCTGGTTGGTCGCGTTCTGCGCGAGACGCCAGCCGACGCGGGCCTCCCTTGGTATCGCGTGCTGCGCGCGGACGGCCGTATCGCCTTTGCACCGGGCAGCCGAGGTTTTCGCGATCAGGTGCGCAATCTCTCTGGCGAGGGAATCCTGGTAAACAACGGTCGCGTTGATCTCGCCCGGTACGGCTGGGAGCGCAATCTCGATGATTTGTTGTGGGGGCCGCCTGCACCGTCCAATAGAGAACCGCCTCGTCGCACCAAGGCCGCCCGGCAACGCTGAGTCCTGCATTCGCTGCGCGATCCAGGTAGATAGCCGCTGCGCTCGATCGAACTGGCTCCGCGCAATCGCACATTTGCGGGCTGCGTCATGGTCGTGCGGGTCAAGTCGCTCTACAGTCCAGCGCGATCCGAAGTGGGGTTGGAGAGAAGCCATCATGATTTCCAGGCTGCGTGGTGCCCGTGTGCTTTTCACCCTGCTGCCTCTCGCGGCGTTTCTCGCGACGCTGTCCATGCATGCGCGCGCACAGAGCCACTGGCCGGACGCGAACTTCCACGACAGCTTCGATGGGCTGGCGAACGGACCGTCAAACGACGCCGATGCCGCGCGATTCCTGGCTCAGGCAACTTTCGGCCCCACCGCAGCCGCCATCACGCACTTGCGCGTGATCGGATACCAGGGCTGGCTCAACGAGCAGTTTGCCGCGACCGCGTCGACGCAGATTCAGTACATCGATTGGGTTTCCAACACCAATCCCGACGAATACCTCAGCGACGACACGCGTCTGGAAATCTGGAGTATCAACGCTGCCGGCACGGCCGATCCCAGCCGTGGCAGCTTCCCGAACAATGCGCGCACCGACCAGCTGCGCCAGCGCGTTGCGTTCGCGCTCAGCGAGATTTTTGTTGTTTCCAGCAACAGTGGCGCGTTGCGCGACCAGACCTGGGGGCTTGCCAGTTACTACGATTTACTCGCGGCCGATGCGTTTCTGAATTACCGCCAGCTGCTCGAAGACGTGACCAGGCATCCGGTCATGGGCGTCTATTTGAGTTCGATCCAGAACCAGAAGGCCGACGACGCCGAGAACATCCATCCCGATGAAAACTATGCGCGTGAGGTCATGCAGCTATTTTCCGTTGGCTTGAACAAGCTCGATACGGACGGTACGCCTCTGCTTTCCGGCGGTCAGCCCATTGCTGCCTATGATCAGGCAACCGTGCGAGGCTTCGCGGCGGTCTTCACCGGCTGGGACTGGAACAACACCGGCTGCGATCCGAACAGTTACGACTGCTGCAGCGAAGAAACGTATTTCTACTGTGGCCCGAACGATCGCCAGGACGTGCGCTGGCGCAAGCCGATGCAACCGATCGAGGCGTATCACGACAACACGACGAACAAGCAACTGCTCAACTACACCAATGTCGTATTGGCGAATGGCGTACTGCCGCATTCCAGCGCACCATTGGAATTGACCAGCGCGCTCGACAACATCTTCCATCATCCCAATGTCGGCCCCTTCATTGCGACGCGGTTGATCCAGCGCCTGGTCACGAGCAATCCGACCGCTGCCTATGTGAAGCGGGTCGCCCTGGTATTCAACAATGACGGCACCGGCGTGCGCGGTAATCTCAAGGCGGTGGTCGCAGCGATCCTGCTCGATCCTGAAGCGCGTTACGGGCAATGGCAACACGCGGATACCTTCGGCAAGCTGCGCGAGCCGCTGTTGAAGGCAACGCACCTGTGGCGCGCAATGGAGGGTCGTTCCGTGAGCGGACGTGTCGCCAATCTGCGTACCTATCCAGGAATCGAGGACTTGTACGGTCAGGCGCCGATGCGCTCGCCGACGGTCTTCAATTTCTTCAAGCCCGATTTCCGCCAGTCCGGCGAGATCACGACGCGCGGCCTGGTCAGCCCGGAATTCCAGATCCTGAGCGACACGATGGCGGTGGAGACACCGAACAATTTTTATTATCAGATTTTCTGCTACTACACGAACGGCGATCGATGCTACGACAGCGACGATCCCGACACCTTGCAGCTCGACGAGGATGCCGACGCGGCGCTGGCGGAAAGCAACCCGGCGCAACTCGTCGACGAGTACAACCTGTTGTTGATGTCTGGGCAGATGTCGCCTTTCATGCGCAGCGTATTGATCACGCGCCTCAACGCTGTAGAGGACGATCCCCCCGATCATCCGCGCGGTCGAACCCGCGTGCAGCAGCTGCTATACCTGATCTTCAATTCCCCCGAATACTCGATCCAGAAGTGAGGCCGCGGCCATGCACATAAATCGTCGCGATTTCCTGCGCAAAAGCATCTGCGCAGCCATGGGGGGCGTGAGCCTGTATTCGGCGCTCGGCAATCTGCGGCTGGTCGCTGCCGCGGCGAACGCGCGGCCTTACTCGGTGACCGGCTACAAGGCGCTCGTCTGCGTGTTCCTGTACGGCGGCAACGACGCGTTCAACACGATCGTTCCGATCAGTGGACAGGAACGCGTCGACTATGTCGCATCGCGCAGCGGTCTCGCGCTGCCGGCGGCGGGATTGGTTCCGTTGACGCCGGTCAGCGGCGGCGGCCCGACGAACTACGGTCTGCATCCGGCGATGAGGAACATGATCGGAACCGTCGATGCCGACAATGTGGCAGGCAACGCAGGACTGACCAGCTTGTTCAGCGGTGGCAAGGCTGCAATCGTCGCCAACGTCGGCAGCCTGCTCTATCCGACCACGCAGGCGCAGTACCAGAACGACACGGTTCCGCTGCCGCCGCAGCTGTATTCGCACGACGACCAGGCCAACCAATGGCAGACCTCGCGCGCGGATGATGCGAACGGCACCGGCTGGGGTGGTCGCATCGCCGACCTGCTGCACTCGGCCAACAGCGGCCAGGCGCCGATGAGCATCACGCTTGGCGACAACAACCGCTTCCAGCGCGGCCTGATCGTGAATCCGTACGCGATGAACCCGGACGGCGTGAGTCGCATGAGCTATCACGACAATGGAGACGAATGCTGGATCGGTGGTTGCGATGGATCGATCAGGACGGC
>JBDSFA010000192.1:0-14223 GCA_039919785.1 Dokdonella sp.
ACGCCGAGCATATTGCAGCGCAGGTGAAGGAGCCGGCCATCCGCGCGCGGCGCATCGAAAATCTGAAGGAACTCGGCGAGTGGTTCCGCTCGATGCAGAAGGAAGGCGCGGCCGGTGATCTCGCTGCGCAACTCGCCCTGCTCAGCCATGGCGATCGCGACGATCCCGGCAATTCCGCGCGCCTGATGACCCTGCATTCCGCCAAAGGCCTGGAGTTCCGCTTCGTCTTTCTCGTCGGCGTCGAGGATGGCACGCTGCCGCATGAAGGCAGCCTCGCCGAAGGTCATGTTGAGGAGGAGCGCCGCCTCATGTATGTCGGCATCACGCGCGCGAAAGATCAGCTAACGCTGTCGTACGCAAAGCGCAAACGCCGCTTCGGCGAAATTCTTGCGAACGAGCCAAGCCGCTTCCTCAGGGAATTACCGGGCGAGGACTTGCACTGGTCCGGCCGCGACGCCGAGCAGGATGCCGCCCATGCGAAGGAACTCGCGTCATCGCATATCGCGCGGCTGGCGAGCCTGCTGGCGGACTAGGGTCGGCTGGGTGGGCTCAGCGGAAGGCGCGATGCTCTTGGTTCGAGTGACGGCAAGGGGTTTGGCGGTGGACTTCGCGTTGCCCGCGAATCATCGCTGGCTGTGGGGGCGGCGGCAGGCGCAATGCCGGTGCTCGGAACAACATCGTGGCTTCCGCTGTGCTTGCTATGAAGAAGTGATCAAAGTTTCCGGTCGGGGAATGACCACGCCGCAGGCATTGATCAGCGATGTAAAGCCGCTGTCGCCCCAAAGCGGACATGACTGTTCTCTTTCTCTAGCGAGGGAGTACGCGCTGAAGTCGTCTGCTCCAATCGTGAACCAGCGATGCAATGTGCGTCTTCAGCACCCTAAACTGTGCATCGACCATTAGTGGGTTAGGGTCGTGGCCGACCTTGTCGAGTAGGATGTACTGCTTGGTCGGCGCTTTGATATGGTCGTAGTAGGACTTGGTTACCGACGGCATGGTTAGTAAGTCCTCCTTGCCCTGGATGATGAAGATAGCCATCGGGAACGTCGTGCCCAGCACCGGCAAGTCGACCTGCGAAAGCATGCCATCGCCCTTCATGCCCACCAGCTGCACGTACGAGTAGTCCTCGCCAGCGGTGTAGGCCGACTTGTAAGCCGCGGTGGAGTACTGCGGCGGGAAGCGCCACCACGTGTCCGGCGCAGGCTGCGTCGTCTTGGCCTCGTAGCGGCGCAGTATGCGGCGCACGATGCCGAAGGCGCGCGGGTTTTCCCAAGGCGGCGGACCCAAGGCATCAAGTGCAGCGGTTGCGTCTTTATCGCCCGCGGCGTGGGTAAGCTCGATGATGCGCTGATACGTGGCCGACTGGTTCTCGCGATAGCCGACCATCTGTGATGTGCCTTCGTAGGCGGCGAAAAGCTCTGGCTTCCGCTTGAGCATATTGACTGCCAGCGCCGAGCCCCAAGAGCCACCAACAAGGATGACTTGGCGCTTGCCCAGGTGCCGGGTCGCGTAGTCGGCCACGTCCACACCGTCATTGGCCATCACCGTCATGGTGAGGGGACCATCGGCCGTGCCCGGATTGCGTTCAAAGGTCTTGCCCGCGCCACGCTGGTCCCACTCCACCAGCGTGAAATCTTTTTCCCAAGCGCCGTAGAGGTTTTCGGCAAAGGGAGTGGAGGGATTGCCCGGGCCGCCGTGCACGATCAGCACAACCGGATTAGCACAGTCCTGACCGCGGATGACGACCCACTGTTGGATGCCGCCGATCGCCACGAAACCCTCCTCGGCGACTTTCTGGCCGGGCTGGCACGCCCCGGGCGTGTGGCCTGCGATGGCGGACAACGGCGCCAACAATACTGCGACCAACCCGGTCGCAATCAACTATTTGTTCATCGGTTTTCTCTAAGGAGGGTGTTTTGATACGGGCACATCAGAGCCCGCGGTCGACGGGCGCATAGGTAACAAGTCACGCTGCGGCACGCAACCAGGAATGGCAATGATTCAAGGCGTCAAAAATTATTGTTTTCCTCTCGGGCGCTAGGCGGGGATCGGGCACCCCACGGGCTCAACCGCAAAGGTTGCCGTTTCTGGCGCGCAGCCGGGGAGACTTCAGGATTCTCCCCATGCTCAAGGGCGCCCCTCGCCAAGTCAGAGGCGCGGTGAGCCGAGGGCCAACATTCCTCGATTGGTTTGATGTCCGCTTCTGGCCGACTGCTGACGACCCTTTCCGGCCAATCGCGAAGGTCCGCTGTCGGGAAGTCCGTCACCGGCGAACTTCGCACCGCGCACGCTGACTGTTCGCCGATGTCCGCAAAACCACCAAGCTAACGGTCATGAACGGCCGCTTCCGGGAAGTCTGTCGTCATCCATCTGGCGCACTCAATCTCGTGTCGCCGAAGCAGCGCAGCCCCGTGCGCATTCGACGGCCAACCGTTCGCCAAAATGTTCGTCACCGCACCGACCAAACATGGTGTACTGGCTACGTTGATAGGATAAACGGTCGATTTCGCCGTTGACCGCGGTAGACCTGCGTCTTCGATAAGGATTCCCAGTGCCAACGGTACCAGCCCCGGCGAGTGACCTGTGGATTTCTACAGTGAGGATTCTGGTCCTTGGTGTACTCGTTGTTTTGTCCAGTTGGATTTCAATTCACTTTACCCGCGCGCCTGGCTCAGTGTCCACGATCTGGGCGGCGAGCGGTATGCTCGCGGGGGTACTGCTTGTTTCCCCACGCCGCGAGTGGCGTGGATACCTGCTCGTGGCGTTCGCTGCCAGCCTGATTGTCCGCACTGTTCAAGGCGACGCGTGGTTTTCGATTGTCGGTCTCAGCTTCGCGAGCGTCCTGGAAGCCGGTGCAGTTTCGTTGGTGCTCACGTACTACGTGGGCGACTGGAGCCATCCTGGCAGCATCACCCGCGTCGGATGGGTGTCCGTTGCCAGTAATCTGTGCGCCTGTGCCTTGTCTGCCTTGCTCGTTGCAACTGTCCTTGCAAGCTTCGGTACGGCGTCATTCGTAACCGTGCTTGGCGACTGGTTCGCATCGCACACGCTTGGCATGGCGATTTTTGCCACGCTCACGGGCGTTGCATTGCAACGAGGTCGGCAGTTGTTCGGCAGACCCGGGCACCGCCTGGAATTCGCGTTGACGCTCGCGTTGGTCGCCGCTGTGTGCTTGGGGGTATTTTCACAATCGCGACCCCTCTTGTTTCTCGTCTATCCGCCGCTCATGTTTTGTCTGTTTCGTCACCGCTTTGACGGCGTCGTACTGGGTATCGCAGTCGTTGTATTCATCTCGATAACCGCAACACTGGCCGGTAACGGGCCTTTGTATCTCAATCCGGGCAGTGGCTCGACCGAGAGTACTCTGCTGCTGCAGCTCTTCCTCGCCGTCACGTGCCTGCTGGCCTTTCCAGTTGCCATCGTATTGACTGAAAGCGGCTTTCTCACGCGTGGGCTGCGCGAAAGCGAACGGCTTCATCGGGTGCTCGCGAAGACGCTCGAGCAGCGCAATGTGGAGCTGCAAACCGTGAATCAGAAGCTCATCGGCGCGCAGACGCAGCTTTTGCAGTCCGCAAAGATGGCCTCGGTCGGCCAGCTCGCTGCGGGTGTCGCGCACGAGATCAACAATCCCATCGGCTATGTGCGCTCCAACCTGACTAGCTTGACGGACTATGTGCAGAAGATTTTTTCCGTGCTCCAAGGCTATGAGCAGCTCGAAAAAGTCCTTCCGGCGCCGCCACCGGAATTGGCGGCTGTGCACGCACTCAAGCAGCGCGTCGAACTGGACTATGTGCGCGAGGACATAGTCAATCTGCTGGCCGAATCGATCGAGGGCGTCACGCGTGTGGAGAAGATCGTCAAGGACCTGAAGGACTTCTCACATGTCGATCAAGCCGAATGGCAGCAGGTGGATATTCACGGCTGCATCGACAGCACGCTCAACGTGGTCGGGCATGAACTCAAATACAAGGCCGACGTGGTCAAGGAATACGCCCGGTTACCACTGATCGAATGCTTTCCGTTCCAGATTGAACAGGTCTTCATGAACCTGCTAGTGAATGCTGCGCAAGCCATCGAAGGACACGGCACGGTCACTATCTGCACAGGCTGCGACGGCGACACAGTGTGGGTCTCAATCAGCGATACCGGCAAAGGTATAGCGCCCGCAGACGCAGACCGCATCTTCGAGCCTTTCTTCACCACCAAGCCCGTGGGCGTCGGGACGGGACTTGGGCTGTCGGTGTCTTTCGGCATCATCCAGAATCACGGCGGCGCGATCGAGGTCGCGAGCGCGCTCGGCGCGGGAACAACGTTCACCGTTCGGCTGCCGATCACTCAGAACCGCGACATGACGGGCAATGCGGCGGTCGACGGCACAGCCAAAGTATCCATCTGATGCTGCGCAGTGATTCACATGGATGGCTAGGGTCGGCAGTGCGGGTTCCCGCCCAAAGTGGGGCGTCGCTGCCCTGGGACGAGGCGGCCACTGCGCTGGCATGTATCAACGTCTACGGCACAGAGCGCGTTCAAGCAGGCAATGGAGCAAGCCGGTGTCCACAAGCATGCCAGCGTCCATGCGTCGCGCCATTCATTTGCTACACATTTGCTTGCCTAGGGGACGGATATTCGAACCATCCAATGGCTGCTCGGTCACCGCAGGTTGCAGACAACCATGATCTATACCCATGTTCACCCAGCTGTGCGCCATACGACAAGTCCGCTCGACCGCCTCTAGTTGAATCCAAGGCGCTGGTCGTTGCTGTGGCCGGCGCCAGCCAGCCGGCGAAGGTTTCTCGCACGGCCAAATGTCGCATCAAGGCGAGCCTCGAACGACCGCTATTCGGCCGCCTCGCAGAGGCCGCGAGCGGCAGCTGATGGCCCGAAGCGGTCGGTCTCCGATAGCGCCCAGACTATTGTGCTGATCATGACGGCACGCGGATTGCTGGAACTGCTGATCATGATGACCGCTACGCGCTTTCCGACGCAGCGCAGGTCAGATCAATTTCGCCGCAGTCAGCTCGCGCTTGAGATAGGCGTAGAAAATCGGCGCAGCGATCAGGCCAGCCGAACCGAATGCCGCTTCCATGCACAGCATCGCGATCAGCAATTCCCAGGCGCGCGCCCTGATTTGCGTGCCGACGATGCGCGCGTTGAGGAAATATTCCAGCTTGTGAATCACGATCAGGAACACGAGCGCGGCGATGCCGACGCCGAATGATACCGACAGGCCGATCACGACGATCAAGGTGTTGGAGATGAGATTGCCGACTACGGGCAGGAGTCCGACCACGAAGGTCGCGACGACCAGGCTTTTGGCAAACGGCAGGGTGACGCCGAACAGCGGCAACAAGACCAGCAGGAAGATCGCTGTGAACAGCGTATTGATCGCGGATATCTTGACCTGCGCAAACACGATGTCATGAAACGAATCGACCAGGTTCGTGCAGCGTGCGATGAGCATCTCGACCAATGGGCCGCCGCGTCCGATCGGACGTGCGCTCGCCAACGCGATCATGGCGCCGAGGACCATGCCGATGAGTAGGTGTACGACGACGCGCGCGGCGGCGGTCCCGGCGAGTTGCAGTTGTGGCGCATGCAGACGCAGCCATTCGACTGCGGCGCTGCGAAAATCTTCGATGCTGTCGGGCAGGTGGTCGACGATGACTTGCGGCATCTGCGCGCGAGCGCGGTCGATCAGCGGCATTGCGTTCTCAAACACGAACCCGGGGTTCCCAAGCTCACTGCGCAGGAATGAAACCGTGCCAATGATGGCAAGTGTGAGCAAGCCGACCACGACGATGCTGAGCAGCGCGACGATGACGCCGTGCGCGCGCGCGCCCGGCAGATGACGTTGCAAGGGTGGTGCTAGCGCATTGACCAGGGTGTACACGAGTAGACCGGCGAGCAGGGCGGGCATCAAGTGCAAGTTGAGAATCAACAGCAACGCCAGTGCCGTCATCACATAGGTGGCTGTCTGCAGGGGTGATCCGTTCGGCTGGTCCATCGACGACTCATGATTGGAAAAAACGGCGCGAGGGTCGCGGCGAAGGATGCAGCGATCGCATGTCATACACTAACCTGATCTTGTGAACCTATGCGCTGCGTTGGCGCTTTCCAAGCTCGGAGACCGGATGAAAAATCTTTCTGCCCCTTCCCTCATGCTCGCGATTGCGATGTTGGCCGGCTGCGCGGTGGCCCCGAAAGGCCCGCATGCGGATGGCACAACTTCGAAAGCGTTGGCGGGGCCTGCCGCGAACGACAACTTGAACGCCGTCGCGTGGACACAGACCGCGATCGAGCATGATCTTGTCTATCGCGAAGTCTATCGCGCGGCCGGCGCGAAGCTACTCGAAGCACTGAAGGATCGCCAATGGGACGCGCTGCCGCACAACGAACGCAAGAACGCGATCAAGCGTCTCAAGCCCGCCGTCATTCTCGACATCGACGAGACCGTACTCGACAACTCGCCATACCAGGCGCGTCTGGTCCAGGCTGGCAGCGACTTCAACGAGTTCAGCTGGTCCGAGTGGTGTCGCGAGAAAGCCGCGAAAGCGATGCCGGGTGCGCTCGAGTTCGCCCAGATTGCGGTGAAACACGGCGTGAGCGTGTATTACCTTTCCAATCGCGCGCAGGATCTCAACGAGGTCACGCTCGACAATCTGCGCGCGGATGGATTTCCGGTCGCTTCCGGCGAGCAGGTGTTTCTAGGCCTCGGCACGATCGTCGAAGGCTGCGAGCAAGTGGGTACTGAAAAGGGTTGTCGCCGTGAACTGGTTGGACGTAGCCACCGCGTGTTGCTGCAGGTGGGCGATCAGATTGGCGATTTCGTCGATGTCCTTGCAAATACGCCGGAAGGTCGACGCGCCGCGATCGGGCCGTATGAAAGCTGGATTGGCGCGCGCTGGTTCGTGTTGCCGAATCCGACCTACGGCTCGTGGGAGCCGGCGCTGTTCAACAATGAATGGTCGCGCTCAGCACCGCAGCGACGGCAGGCAAAGCTTGAGGCGCTGCGTAAGTGATGAAAAGAATTTATGGAAATCAAATATTTACAAGGCTTAACATGAAGTATTGCATTAACCATGTGCGCGACGTATATTTGTCCACGAATTGAAGCCGGCGCCTGCTTTGGAGGCGTCCGCAACCACGGGACAGGCCGCCAGCGTCAGAAAACGACGTACAGATTTCCCCCCTCCGGCAAACGCCGGATTGACCCAGACAGTTCGCTGCCTGGGTTTTCTTTTGGACGCCTGTGCAGGGAACGAAAACGCGAGGCAGTGGCCCCCTGGAGGGACGCCCTGTTAAAGTGCGCGGCCTTCCTACCCCCTCTCAAGGATTCCCATGTTGAAGTCCGTCCTACGCGCGACGCTCGCGCTGTCGCTGGTCGCCGCGATCGCTGGCTGCAACAAGGAATCGTCGGAAGGCGGCGCGACCGTCGCGTCGACCGCAACCACACCCGATGCGACCATTCGTCGTGCCGCGGACCTTCTCAAGGCCGGCGATATTGCGGGCCTGATGCAGAACTCGCTGCCGCCGACAGAATTTGCGAAGGCGAAAACGGAATGGATGAAGGACAGCAAGGACAAGCCGATCACCGACGAGGATCGTGCGAAGTTCGCCGAAACGATGGGCAAGCTGACGGCACCAGATGCGGAACAAAAACTCTATGCCGAAATCGAGCCGCAGCTGAAAGCATTCGACGCGCAATACCAGACCCAGATTCCCATGTATGTCGCAATGGGTTCGAGCTGGTTGCAGGGCATGGTGCAGCAGAACAAGGACATGTCCGAAGGCGAGAAGACGCAGGCGATTGCGGCGATCAACGCGCTCGGGGGCTGGGTGCAGAAGACCCATTTCACCGATCCCGACGCAGTCAAGAAGGTACTCGCGATCGCAAGCAAGACCGCACGCGACATGAACCTCAAGACGCTCGATGAAGCGCGTGCGCTCGACTTCGACCAGTCGATGGCAAAGGCGCGTGTTGCCTTCCTCGGTTTCAAGGATGCACTCGGCGTCTATGGTTTCTCGCTCGACAAGACGCTCGACTCGGTCAAGACCGAAGTCGTCTCAAACGATGGCAAGGCCGCCAAGGTCAAGGTCAACTACAGCCTGTTCGATGCACCGCTGAGCGTAGAGACCGAGATGGTCAATCTCGACGGCCGCTGGTACGGCAAGCATGCGCTCGAGAAACTCAACGAGAAAAATGCAGCTGCAGTTCCCGCCGTCGTCGCGCCTCCCGCGGCCGAGCAGCCCGCGACCGCACCCGCCGAGCAGCACTGAGGTTGGTGCATCCACGCGCGGCTGGCATGGGCAAGCCGCGCGTCGCACACTAAAATCGGGTCATGAACGATACCGACCCGTCGATGCGCCCGACGACGGCCGCGCAAGCGCCGGCCTGGCTCAACGCATTCGGCGCCATGCTGCGACCATGGCTGCGCATCCATCGCACGCCGGTTGATGCACAGGCATTGCTGCCAGACGATGCGCGACCGACCATTTATGTCGTCGAGCGCTATGGCCTTTCCGACACCCTGATTCTTGAGCAGGCCTGCGCGGAAGCGGGCCTGCCCTCGCCTTACGCTGCCGCCGATCGGCTGCCAATCAAGCGCGGCCGCGCGGTCGTCGCGTTGTCGCGTCGTCCCCGCGTATTCGGTCGCCAGCCGCATCCGACCCGCTCGGAAACCCTGAGCCTGCTGGCCGACATCGTCCGCGCAGATCCGGAAAAGGACGTGCGCCTGGTGCCGGTTTCGATCTTTGTCGGCCGCGCGCCCGAGCGCCAGTCTGGCTGGTTCAGCGTGCTGTTCTCGGAAAACTGGGTCGTCGTCGGCCGTTTCCGTCGACTGCTCGCACTCGCATTGAACGGGCGTGACACGCACGTGCAGTTTGCCGCAGCGGTGAGCTTGCGCGAAGTCATCGCCGATCAGCCGGAAGCGGAGCGTGGTGTACGCAAGCTGCAACGCATCCTGCGCGCGCATTTCCGTCGTATCCGAGCCGCGGTCATCGGATCCGACCTCTCGCACCGACGGACGTTGATCGACGGCGTGGTCAACGCCGCGCCGGTACAGCAGGCGATCGAAGCGAACGCGAGCAAGGAAGGCATCGGTCGCGACAAGGCCGCGCAGAAAGCGCGCGCGTTCGCATGGGAGATTGCGGCCGACCAGTCGCACCTGGTCGTGCGCTCGGCTTCGTTCATGCTGACCGGGCTGTGGGAAAAGATATACCGCGGCGTGCACATGAACCATTTCGACAAGTTGCGCGAAATCGTTCCCGGGCACGAAGTGGTGTTCGTGCCCTGTCATCGGAGCACCACCGACGACGCGTTGCTGCCATATCTGCTGTACCGCAACGGCCTCGCCGCGCCGCATATCGCCGCCGGCATCAATCTCAACCTGCCCGTCATTGGCTCGCTGCTGCGCCGCGGCGGCGCCTTCTTCCTGCGCCGCAGTTTCAGCGACCCTTTCTACTCGACGGTATTCCGCGAGTACATGAGCCAGCTGATTGCGCGCGGTATCTCGCTGATGTACTTCATCGAGGGCGGACGCTCGCGCACCGGGCGCACGCTCGAGCCGCATGGCGGCCTGCTGTCGATGACGTTGCGCAGCTTCCTGCGCCAGCCGGATCGACCAGTCGTTTTCCAGCCGGTCTACATTGGCTACGAGAAGATCATGGAAGGCGATTCCTACATTGGCGAGCTGTCAGGCAAGCCGAAGGAGAAGGAGTCCTGGGGCGCCCTGATCCGCGGGCTCGGCGCATTTCGTCAAAACTACGGCGAAGTGACGGTAAATTTCGGCGAGGCCGTGTTGCTGACGCCGCTTCTCGACGCTATCGAACCGGACTGGAGAAGTTCGGCGGCAAGCCCCGACGCGAAGCCGGCCTGGTTGAAGACCGCCGTCGATGCGCTCGGCGATCGCATCCTGGTCAACATCAATCGTGCGGCACATGTAAATCCGATCAACCTGCTCGCGGTCGCGCTGCTCGCGACGCCCAAGCATGCGATGGCCGAGGCCGACCTCATCGCGCTGCTCGACCTGTGCAAGACATTGCTCACCGCGTTGCCCTACTCCGATCGCATCACGATTACCCCGCTGTCGTCCGCCGAAATCATCGCTTACGGCGAGAAGATGGAGTGGATCCGTCGTGTTGCGCATCCCCTCGGTGATGTCCTCACCGTCGAGCAAAAACAAGGTGTCCTGCTCAGCTATTTCCGCAACAACGTGCTGCATCTGTTCGCAACGGCGGCGTGGGTTGCGTGCTGTTTCCTCAACAACCGTCGCCTTGCTCGCGCATCGATTCAGCGCTTGGGTCGACTGATCTATCCGTTCGTGCAGGCCGAGCTGTTCCTGCCGTGGACCGAAGAGGAATTTGGCGAACGCATCCAGGCAACACTGGATTTCTTCATTTCGCAAGGCCTGATGAAAGCCGATGCCGACGGCCGCATTCTGGAGCGCGGTCCTGGCCAGAGTGATCCGGCGTTTCGACTGCGTGCGCTCGCGAACAATCTGCTGCCGGCGATCGAGCGCTACTACATCGGCCTCGCCTTGTTGGTGAAAAACGGTCCGCACACGCTCAGCGCTGGTGAGCTCGAGAATCTCTGCTTCCTCACGGCGCAGCGCCTGTCCCTGCTGCATGAACTCAATGCGCCGGAGTTCTTCGACAAGGCGCTGTTTCACGGCTTCATCCAGAAGCTGCGCGAACGCCGCGTGATCTGGGCCGATTCGAACGGCAAGCTCGAATTCAATGCCGAACTCGAAACCGTTGCCAAGGATGCGCGCGTGATTCTCAGCCGTGAGATTCGCCATGGCATCCTTAAACTGACACCGGAAAAGCAGGCGCAGTTGAGCCGCCAATCGTCCGACGCGGACAACGCCGCTTAAGCGTCCAGATCCGGAATCAGCTTGTTTTCCAGATACGCGATCATGTCCTTGAGGCGCAGCTTGCGCTTCTTCATGCGCTTCAGCAGAAGTTCGTCACAGCCGAGGCCGACCGGCAGGCGCGCGATCGCAACGTCGAGGTCGCGGTGCTCGATTCGCAGCTCAGTCAGTTTTCGCACGATCTCGGCGGGATCTTCGTTGATCATGGGGCGCTCGCGATCTGCCGATTGTAGTCCCGCGACACGGCAACGGAGAGAATTGTGGGAACAACTGTCTGTGGGAGCGGCTTCAGCCGCGATGCTCTCCTCACAAGAAGCATCGCGGCTGAAGCCGCCCCCACAAGGTGTGGTCAACAGTTGCGCGCAGCCTGTGCAACTTTTTCGGCAGTAAAACCGAAGAACTCGAACAACGGGCCGCCCGGTGCCGATTCACCGAAGCGATCGATGCCGACGACGGTGCCGTTGCCGCGCACGTACTTCCACCAAAGTGCAGTAACACCGGCTTCGATTGCAATCTTCGGGATCGCGGTCGGCAGTACCGACGCGCGATAGGCGTCGTCCTGGCGATCGAACGTCTCTGTCGACGGCATCGACACCACACGTGTCCGAATGCCTTCGGCGACGAGCATTTTCTGCGCCGCGAGTGCGAGCCCGACTTCGGAGCCGGTCGCGATCAGGATGCGCTGCGCAGTGCCTCCTTCGGCCTCGGCCAGAACGTAACCGCCGCGTTCGATCGCCGCGATCTGCGCGTCGCTGCGCGGCACGAACGGAAGGTTCTGGCGCGAGAGGATTAACGCGGTCGGTGCCTTGCGCCGTTCCAGCGCAAGCTTCCACGCAATCGCACTCTCGACCGTATCGCAGGGGCGCCATACCTCAAGATTTGGAATCAGCCGCAGACTCGATACGTGTTCGACCGACTGGTGCGTCGGACCGTCTTCGCCGAGACCGATCGAATCGTGCGTGAACACGTGGATCACACGCAGGCTCATCAGCGCGGCCATGCGGAGCGCGTTGCGGCTGTAGTCGCTGAAGGTAAGAAAGGTACCGCCGAAAGGGATGTAGCCACCGTGCAGGGCGATGCCATTCATGATCGCAGCCATGCCGAATTCGCGCACGCCGTAACTGATGTGGCGTCCGGTACCCGCGCCCAGGAGCAGCGGCGCATTTTTCCACAACGTAAGGTTCGAATGCGTCAGGTCGGCCGATCCGCCGAGCATCTCGGGCACGGCGGGGGCAAACACTTCGATTGCGAGCTGGCTCGACTTGCGTGAAGCGACGGTCTCGGCCTTTGCTTTCGCATCGGCGATTAGCTTTGCTGCAACGGCTTGGAAATCCGCGGGCAGATCGCCGGCGAGGCGACGCGCGAATTCCTTCGCAAGATCGGCATGTGCAGACGCATAGGCCGCATGGCGCACGTTCCACTCGGCTTCCAACGCGGCGCCCAACACCCGCGCATCCCAGCCTGCATAGATATCGCCCGGAATCTCGAACGGCGCATACGGCCATTGCAATGCAGTGCGCGTGGCGGCCAATTCGTCCGCGCCGAGCGCTTCGCCGTGCGCTTTCGCCGTGCCCTCGCGCGTGGGTGCGCCCTTGCCGATCACGGTGCGGCACAAAATGAAACTAGGTTGACTTGAATTTGTTTTCGCTTCGGTGATCGCGCGATCGACCGCGTCGACATCATGTCCATCGATCGGCCCGATCACCTGCCAGCCATACGCGCGGAAACGCGCCGCGCTGTCGTCGGTGAACCAGCCCTGCACTTGGCCGTCGATCGAGATGCCATTGTCGTCGTACAGCGCGATGAGCTTGCCCAGCTGCCACGTGCCGGCGAGCGCGCAGGCCTCGTGCGAGATGCCTTCCATCAGGCAGCCATCACCTAGGAAGACGTACGTGTGATGACTGACGATGACCTGGCCTGGCTGGTTGAACTCGGCGCCAAGCAGCTTCTCCGCGAGCGCGAAGCCGACGGCATTGGCGAGGCCCTGGCCGAGCGGACCCGTTGTGGTCTCCACGCCCGGCGTCACGTCGACCTCTGGATGACCTGGTGTTTTCGAATGCAGCTGGCGGAAATTCTTCAGCTCATCCATCGGCAGGTCGTAGCCGCTCAGGTGCAGCAGCGCGTACTGCAGCATCGAGCCGTGCCCATTGGAGAGCATGAAACGATCGCGATCGGCCCAGTGCGGATTGGCCGGGTTATGCCGCAGATGACGCGTCCACAGTGCGACCGCGATCTCGGCCATGCCCATCGGCATGCCGGGATGGCCTGACTTTGCCTTTTCGACCGCGTCGGCGGCGAGGAAGCGGATCGCGTTGGCCAGGCGCGCGGTGTCGACGCCGGATGGGGTACTGCTCATGCAATGCGCTCCAGATAACAAGGCTTTGCCTCGAACGCTCAAGAGCGCGGCAAACGACCGGCGTGAAAGGGGGATGTCGCCCGGGTTCCGTCCCGGAGCGCAGGCGGCGAGTGCGCCTGCGCGAGAACGGCGAATTTTGCCGCATCGCCGGCGGCGGCGGAAGTGAAAGCGGCGCATGTATCGGACTTTGAGACGGCGCCGACTACAATGCGCGGTTCATGAATGCGATCCTAAACCCCAGGCACGAATACGAAGCCGCCAAGCTGGCCAAGCGCTTGCGCCACCAGGTGGGCCAGGCGATCGCCGATTTCAACCTGATCGAGGACGGTGATCGGTTGATGGTGTGCCTGTCCGGCGGCAAGGATTCCTACACGCTGCTCGATATCCTGCTGAAACTGCAGGCAAAGGCACCGATCCGTTTCGAGCTGGTGGCGGTGCATCTGGACCAGAAGCAGCCGGGCTACGATCCGGCGGTGCTGCCAAACTACCTGCGCGAACTCGGCGTGCCCTTCCACATCATCGAGCAGGACACCTACAGCGTCGTCAAGCGCGTGATTCCGGAAGGCCGAACGATGTGCAGCCTGTGTTCGCGCCTTCGTCGCGGCGCGTTGTACGAGTTTGCCGCGGAACACGGATTCAGCAAGATCGCGCTCGGTCACCATCGCGACGACATCATCGAAACCCTGTTCCTGAATCTGTTCCATCAGGGCACCCTCAAGGCGATGCCGCCCAAGTTGCGCTCGGACGACGGGCGCAACGTACTGATCCGCCCGCTCGCGTACTGCGCCGAGGACGATATTGCCGAATACGCGCTGCAATGCGGTTTTCCGATCATGCCGTGCAATCTGTGCGGCTCGCAGGAAAACCTGCAGCGCAAGGCGATCAAGGCCATGCTGACGGAGTGGGAGAAGAAATTTCCAGGCCGCACCGAGAGTATTTTTCGTTCACTGCGAAACGTTGAACCTTCGCATCTGGCGGATACTTCACTGTTTGATTTCG
>JBDSFA010000150.1:0-8100 GCA_039919785.1 Dokdonella sp.
GCTTCGGGAACACCATCCCCACCTAAATCCTCCCCTTGAAGGGGAGGACGTTTAAGCAGCGAGCTTCGTCTTTAGCCACCCCTTCAAAGGGGGTGAAGAGGCGCGCTTGCGGAACACGGGTCCGCGCGCCGATGAACGCCCGAAGGGTCTGCCTGAGGGCCGGGGGCGTTGGGTGGGGGTGGTGTCGCCCGGTGTAAGTACACGCCAGAGCATCGCGGCTGAAGCCGCTCCCACAAACAGTTGCTCCCACAAACAGTTGCTCCCGCAAAAATACGATGGCCGCGCTAGTAGGGCGCGCCATTCGCATGCGCGTACAGCGTGAACACATCGCGTGCCGCATCGCGCAGGATGTCGCGGCGCACGCTGATGCCGCGCTTTTCCAGTTCCCCGATCCAGTCGGCGGGAAGCGGGCCTTCGTCGAACTCGCTCAGCTCCATCACGTCGCTTGAACGCGCACCGATCAGCAACTCATCGATGCCGGCCCAGAAGCTCGCGCCGTAGCATTGGCAACACGGCTGTGCGCTGGTCGCAAGGATGTAGCGCGCACCGTCTTCGTTGAGTCGATGGCGTCGCGTGCGCGACTGTGCAGCCATGAACGCCATCATCTCGGCGTGTGCGATCGAACAGGATTCGGGCAACACACGGTTGACGCCGGCCGCGACAAGGCGTCCATCACCGTCGAAGATCGCAGCGCCGAACGGGCCGCCGCTGCGTTCCTCGATATTGCGTCGTGCGAGTCGGATCGCGAGCCCGATCTTCGCCTCATCGTCGGTGTAGAGGCGCTTCGCATCGACTTCCTCGTCCAGCCACGCAGGCAGCGTGAGGTGCAGGTCGCGTGTAATCACGGCGCGGTCCAGATACTAGTTGCTCGCATTCGCGAGGCGACCCAGCCAGCGATACAGCAGCAGCATGATCACGGTGAATGCCGCGCCACCGATCCATAGCGCCGGACCGTTGGCGAACTCCTCGCTGACCAGGGCAAGCGGGAAATCCTGCCCGGAAAACGCGACGAACGCCGCGATCACGACGCCGAGCAAACCTTCGCCGACGATCATGCCCGAGGCGAGCAGCACGCCCAGTTGCTTGGTCGCTTCGGGATTCTTCGCGCGGCGATCGGCGTTGCGGTCGAAGTACCAGCCAGCGATCGCGCCCACCACCACCATCAGCGTGCTTTGCGTCGGCAGATAGATGCCCAGACCAACAGCGAGGGGTGACAGATGCGCGCCCTTGGTCGTGCGGCGCAGGACTTCGTCGATGATGATCATGACCACGCCAATACCCGCGCCGATCTGGATCAGGCCCCAGTCGATGCTGTTCTGGATCACGCCTTGTGCGAGGGCCGAAATCAACCCGGCCTGCGGTGCCGGGAGTGCGTGCTCACGTACCGGTCCCGGTGCGCCGACGAAACCGTACGCGTGATTGAGCAGGTCGAGGATCGGCGGAATGATCGCGGCGCCCGCGAGCACACCGATCACCAGCGCCCACTGTTGTTTCGACGGTGTCGCATCGACGAGCTGGCCGGTCTTCAGATCCTGCAGGTTGTTGTTCGCAATCGCGGCGGCTGCGAACACGATCGAGGTGATGAACAGGGCGAATGCGACCAGTGCGGTTTCACTGCCTGCAGGCAGCCCGGAGCGCACGCCCACGACCAGCAGGACGGACGCACTGATGACGACGATGATGCCGATGCCCGACAGCGGACTGTTCGACGAACCGATCAGGCCGGCCATATAGCCGCATACGGCGGACACGAAGAAGCTCATCACTGCGATGAAGATCACGCCGCCGACCACCAGCGCCACTACGTGGTCGCCCAAGCCGTGTCCGGCCGTCTTCGCAAAATCGGCGATCAGCCAGCCGATCGGCACGAGACAGGCAAGCGAGATCAAACCGACCTGTCCGATTGGAATATCCTGTTCGGTACGCGGCAGCAGGCCGGCGTTACCGGCGCCACGCGCCCGCGAAGCCGCCATCGCGGAGGCGAGGCCGCCAATCACTGGCTTGACCATTTTCGCCAGGGTCCAGACCGCGGCGACCGCAATCGTGCCGGCGCCGACAAAGCGCACCTTGTGACTCCAGGTGGCGTTGGCGAGCGTTGCAATCGCATCTGCGGAAGGCGCGAGCGCGGAAAAATGCGGCACCCCCCAGCCCCAGCCGATCACCGCGCCGACCAGCATCGCGATGCCGACCCACAATCCGACCAGGTGGCCGATGCCGAACAGCGCGAACGAGAGGAAGAAATCGAATCCGGTCACGCCACCCTTGTCGCCGCCGACGCGGAAGTAGTGCACGACATCGGCGGCGAACACGCGCGTTGCGACGACGACTGCAAACACGGCGGAGACGATCGAACCCCACAGCACCGCGAGCAGGCCGGCGCGGTTCGACTTGGCGGCTGCATCTGCACTGATGCCTTCGCCGCCACCGGCGCCCACTTTCAGCACCTCGGCACAGGCGACGCCTTCGGGATAGGGCAGGTCGGACGTGGTGACCAGGGCGCGGCGAAGCGGAATCGAATACATCACGCCGAGGATGCCGCCGAGCGCGCAGATCGCGGCCGAGGTCCAGTAGTTGAAGCCGGTCCACCAGCCGATCAGGATCAGGCCCGGCAGCACGAAGATGATGGAAGACAAGGTGCCCGCCGCCGAGGCGACGGTCTGCACGATGTTGTTCTCCTGCATCGTCGCGCCCTTGAAGTAGCGCAGGATGGCCATTGAAATCACGGCTGCCGGAATCGACGTCGCAAAGGTCAGGCCGGCCTTGAGGCCGAAGAACACGTTCGCTGCGGTGAACACGAGTGTGATCAGGATGCCAATCACGAGCCCACGCAGGGTCATTTCCTTGCGCGGCTGTGCGCCGTGGTTTTCGAGTGTGCTCACGATGACTGCTCCGACATGCTGGATTCCCCTGGATGCTATCGGGCCGAGATTAGCGTATCGGGTGCCGCGATTGTGCGGTCTGGCGGATCAATCGATGAGGTCGAGCGGTTCGATCCCAGCCGTTTCGCAGTGCGCCAGATGGAGATCGAAAAGGCGTTCGGCCGTATGACGGTTGATGGCGGCGCCATCGGCACCGAGGGATTGGGCCGTGCCCGTAACGCCGTGTGCGCTCGGGCCGCGCGATGCCCCGCCTACAAGCCCAGCTCGGAAAGCCCCGCATGCTCGGCCGGCCGCGCACCCGCCGCCCAGCGATAGAGCCGCGCAGATTCGGCGATCGGCAGGTCGTTGATGCTCGCGTGCCGATCCTGCATCAGGCCGTGCACGTCGAACGCCCAGTTTTCGTTGCCGTACGAGCGATACCACCGACCGGAGTCGTCGTGCCACTCATAGGCAAAGCGCACCGCGATGCGCGCAGCATCGAACGCCCACAGCTCCTTGATCAGCCGATAGTCGAGTTCACGTGCCCACTTGCGCTGCAGGAAGGTGACGACCGCATCGCGACCCATGACGAATTCCGCGCGGTTGCGCCAGTGCGTATCAAGTGTGTACGCACGCGCCACGCGCTCCGGATCGCGACTATTCCAGCCGTCTTCGGCCATGCGTACTTTCTGAGCGGCGGTCTCGCGCGTGAAAGGCGGCAAGGGTGGGCGCGATTCGGTGTCGCTATTGCTCGGCATGCGCGCGGCTCGCGAGATTGGCGTTCAATCAGGTTGCGCGGGGGTACGCGTCGCGTCGCTGCAACGGCCTTCGACGCAGGCGCAGGCTTCGACGACCGGAATATTGCAGGTACCCATCTGATGGTTCTTGCCGCACTGCTCTTTCACTTTTTCGGGAAAGGCCGGGCTGGCGCTGTTGACGCAGGCCGGATACGCGCCGCAGCAGCTACCGACATTCTTCACCGCACAGTCGGCATCGACGTGGCAACTGTAGTCGACGACATCGCCCGCTTTGATCGGTGGGCCTAGCAGGCGCGGCGGTGCCGCGTGCGCGCAGGCGACAAGTAACAGCGCGATGGTGAGGGCGGTGGCGATACGCATGGACGAGAGCATACGCCGCACAACGGTCGACGTCAGCCTGTCGATGGACCTTCGTGGCGCGCGTATTCGCCCGGTGTGCGTCCGACCAGCTGGCGGAAGTCGCGAATGAAGTGCGCCTGGTCAAAATAGCCCAGCTCCAATGCGAGGGCCGTCCAGTCGACCGGCTTGCCGGCGACAAGCTGTTCGATCGCCTCGTGCAGGCGATAACGATTGATGACCCATTTCGGACTGACGCCGACATAGTTGTCGAACAAGCGTTGCAAGGCACGCTTGTTCAGGCCATGACGGCTGACGAGGTCATCGACGCGCAGGATGCTGCGATCGGATGCAATGCCAGCGACGATGTGCGCGACGCGAGCGACGTTCGCATCGGGCGGCGGCAGATGGACGACGAGGAAGCGCGTCGCGGTCTCGATCATCGCGTTCTCGTCGGCGCCGGCCAGCACCACGTGCTCGAGTGTGTCGGCAGCGGCGCCGAACACCTCCCGCAGCGACAGCGATCCCTCGGTGAATGTCGATACCGCGCGATCGATGAACGGACGAAAGCCGCCCGCGCGGAATTTCACGCCGAATACGCAGCCGGCACCTTCGAGCACGCGCGTGAAGCGCGCGGTGTGCACGCCGAAAATGCGCGTGAGTCCGGGTTCGAACACCAGATGCACGTTCGGGTGGGGCAGGGTCTCGCGGGTCTGCGCGGGATGGCCGCGCAAGTCCCAGCGTACGAACCAGAAGTGCTCCACGAGGTCGCACAACGCCGGCGACGTCTCGGAAGGCGCCACGCGTGCGTGATGGAACGCGCCTGCCGGAGCATTCGCGCGCAGCACGCCGCGTGCCTTGCCGGCCGTGCGCGTCATGCCTTGCAAACCTGGCAGCGACGATTGGTCCGGTGTCGCGTTTTTCCAATCTTCATGATCCGGCCTGTGCTGGAATCCATCCCGTCAGTACAACGCATCTTGAGCTGCATCTGCTGCCCTGCCATTCCCCACGGACGCTCGACGCTGGTCAGAAAACTGGATCATCCATGAATCGTACGGTTCGTTTCACAATACCCATCATCATTGCCAGCACAGCCTGCCTGATGCTCTGCTGCAGCCAGACAACATCGGCACAATCGAGTCCTCCAATTTCCGCAGCCCATCACCGAGGAGCAAGCATGAACCAGCACGCGCGCGGTCCGTTCGACGTCAAGTTGGCGCCGCAGAAAGCCGACAATCCGCAAGCCGAAGGAGCGGGCGTTGGTCGCAGGTCGATCGACAAGCAGTTCCACGGTGACCTCGAGGCGACCAGCCAGGGCGAGATGCTCGCGTTCCGCACTGCCATTCCGAATTCCGCCGGCTATGTCGCGATCGAGCGCATCAGCGGCATCTTGGGCGGACGCCGCGGCAGCTTCGTGCTCCAGCACAGCAGCACGATGAATCGCGGCGTGGCGCTGCAAAACATCAGCGTCGTGCCGGATTCAGGCACCGATGAGCTGAAGGGCCTTGCCGGCAGGATGACGATCGTCATTGCGGAAGGCGGCAAGCACATCTACGAATTCGAGTACACGCTGTCCGAAGAAGGATGACGCACGCGACCGTGCAGCCAAGGCATCAGGCGGTCTCTTCCTGCGCGATAGACTCCGCTGTCTGCGCGCTCATTCCGGCCGCCAATCGTTCAGCCGCTTGCGCATGCTGCGCCGAAAGTTTCGCGGCAGCAGCGCCGGCGGCGGTGCGCGGATTGCGATCCGGGCACAGCATGTGCATGAAGTCCGCATCGAAGTTCAGCCTTTCGACCAGAAAATCGACGAATGCGCGCACCTTGGGTGACTGCACGCGCCCGCGTGGAAAGACCGCGTTGAAGTCGACTTCCGGGCCGGTCCAGCCAGCGAGGACACGACGTACATAACCTTGTTCGGCGTAGGGTTTGACCGTTACGTCGCTCGCCAGCATCAGTCCGTCTCCGCTCAGCAGCGCGCCGATCAGCGCGCCCGGATCGTTGGCGACCAGAATGGGATCGACGAGGTAGTCGATCCGGCGTTCCCCGTCCGTCAGCTCCCAGGTGTAGTCACCGTTGTTGCGTGTCTTGTGCATCGCGAGCGCACGGTGGCGCACGAGCTCGTCGGGATGGGTCGGTTCGCCGTAGCGCTCAGCGTAGAGCGGGCTGGCGTAGATCTGGGTGCGGAATACTGCGAGCCGACGCGCGACGAGGTTCGAGTCGGGCAGGTCGCCGACGCGCAGGCCGACGTCGATCTCCTTGCCGATCAGATCGAGCGGTTCATTCGTCAATACCGATTCCACGCGTATGTCGGGATGGCGCGCGTGGAATTCACCGAGCAGCGGCGCAATCCAGTTGATGCCGATCGAGTACGGCGCGGTGAAGCGCAACCAGCCGCGCGGACCGCCTTGCAGCTGGCCGACCGCACTTTCCGCTTCGTCGAGCCGTTGTGCGATTTGCTGGCAATGCTCGAAGTAGATGGTGCCCGCTTCGGTCAGGCCCAGCTTGCGCGTCGTGCGGTGCAGGAGTTGTGCGCCGAGGCGTGTCTCCAGCTCCTGCACCTTGCGGCTGACCGAGGTCTTGGGCAGTCGCAGCACGCGCGCCGCGGAAATGAAGCTGCCGTGCTCGACGACCTTGACGAAGATCAGGGTGTCGTTGAGATCGCGAGCCATGGTCGATTCCGGGGATGAAACGGGATTGGCCCGATGTCGGGACGGTCCCTCCCATATTCAAGCGCTACTGATTGCGAACCCGCGTCCCTATTCAATGTCGCGAACCCGCAATGGTCATTTCGATGCTTTCCAGCCATCTCCGTATCCGCGTCGACAGCGACCATGGTCGCCGCACGCCGACACACCGCCGCGCAACTTTCGGATAGTCGGGCCGAACCCAGTACGCGAAGCTTCGCCGATAGCGCAAGCGTGGCGAAGCGCTCCGATTCCTTCAAATCACAACGAGGTTTCCCCGATGAGTTCCCACAACTCCCTTGCCCTGTCGACTTTCCGCCCCGCCTTGCTCGCAGCCACGATGGCCGCTGCGCTGGTCGCCGCCGGCTGCAGCAGTCACGCGGCACCGAGTGCCGGCATGCCGCCACCGCCTGAAGTCAGCGTCGCGCAGGTCCTGACCAAAAATGTACGTCAATGGGATGACTTCACCGGTCGCGTCGCCGCCGTTGAGTCGGTTGAGCTGCGTGCACGCGTCAGTGGCTATGTCGATCGCGTCGCCTACACCGAGGGAGAAGAGGTCAAGAAAGGCGACCTCTTGTTCGTGATCGACCAGCGCTCGTACCGTGCCGGGCTAGCGCGCGCCCAGGCCGAGCTGGCGAAAGCGCGCAGCGAGGCGCAGCTGGCGCAAAGCCAGGACGCGCGTGCGCAGGCGTTGGTCAAGGTGAAGGCGATTTCGCGAGAGGAATCGGATACGCGTCAGGCCGCGGTCGCCCAGGCAAACGCGGCCGTGCATGCGTCAGAAGCGGCGGTCGCGACCGCGCAGCTCAATCTGACCTTCACCGAAGTGCGCTCGCCGATCGGCGGTCGCACTGGGCGCGCGATGATCACCGCCGGCAATCTCGCCCAGGCCGACGCAACGATACTGACCACCGTCGTGTCGATGGATCCGATGTACGTCAACTTCGAAGGCGACGAGCAGGCGTACCTGCGTTACAACGAGCTTGCGCGCAAGGGCGAGCGCAAGGAATTGCGCAATCCGGTGCGCGTCGGGCTGGCGAACGAGGATGGCTATCCGCACGCGGGCATGGTCGACTTCATCGACAACCGCCTCGACGCAAACACCGGCACCATCCACGCGCGCGCCGTGCTGGCCAATCCCGATCACATGCTCACGCCGGGCTTGTTCGCACGCGTGCAGCTCGAAGGCAGTGCCGAATTCAAGGCAATGCTCATCGACGACAAGGCGGTGCTGACCGATCAGGACCGCAAATACGTGTATGTGCTTGGTGCGGACAACAAGGCGGTGCGCAAGGACATCGTCACCGGCCGCCTCGTCGATGGCTTGCGCATTGTGAGTTCGGGGCTTGCGCCGGAAGACGCCGTGATCGTGCAGGGCATGCAGAAAGTCTTCTTCCCGGGCATGCCGGTGCAGCCGACGACCATCGCGATGCAAACACCAACGGTCGCCACTGCGCCCGGCGTGCC